>NZ_JBEZDY010000031.1:0-110733 GCF_040648555.1 Actinoplanes sp. NPDC049118 | reverse complement strand
GGCGGCTGGAACGACGACCACAACCGCACCGTCGAGGAGGTCGTCCAGGCGCTCACCGAAGCCGCCGACGACTGGGACAACGCCCACCCCACCGGGGGTGTCCGGTGAGCCTGGTCGACGTCAACCACACCTTGACAATCCAGCCGTCCGGCAACAGCCGGCCACCGCGTCCCCGCCGCCGCGACGTCGTCGAGAACGACGAATACGCCGCCTTCATCCGGCGCATCATCCGCGCCTACGCCCGACGTGTCGCCACCGGCGACGTCGAAGCGCTCACCGACATGGTCGGACTGTCCGCCGAACTCGACGACGCCATCGGCGACGCCGTCATCGGCCTGCGCGCTCACGGCTACTCCTGGGCCGAGATCGGCGACCGGCTCGGCATCTCCCGCCAGGCCGCCCAACAGCGCTGGGGCGGTGACCGGCGATGACCGACCTCGACGCCCTCACCGCCCGCACCGGCATCCGGGCCGAGTTCTACGACCCGCTCGGGACCCGCTACGGCTTTCCGACCTTCCCCTACCACTACGCCCCCGACAACCTGGCCACCCGGCGCCAACTCCGCGCCGACGGACTTCGGCCCGGCGGGCAACCCGTCGTCGCGCAAATGCTCTGGCGGCACCGCCGACAACGCCGCGTCGCCTACCTCTACCGCCGCGACCTCGCCGCACCCAAACGCACCGCCACCCCGCCGCAGCTTGCCGTGATCGCACGGATGCTGCTCGCCCGGCGGACCTGCCGCCACTGCGGCATCACCCGGTCCTACTACATCCCCCGCTCAACCGGCGCATGCCTGATCTGCGAACCCGGAGGCGGCCCCCGATGACCACACCAGTGCCCCACGACCAGGAAACCAACGCCGCCTGCCCCTGGTGCATCGACGGCTTCACCCCGATGGGCGTTCACCCCGATCTCGGACCGGTCTTCCGCATGTGCCCCACCGACGACTGGTGCGACGTCTGCGGCGACTACGGCCTGTTCCCGGCCGACTTCATGCCCCTCGACGAGCGCATCAACGCGCTCCTGCACAACGGCCTCGCCGCCGTCTGGTGCCCGAACTGCCTCGGCATCACCAGCGTCATCCCGCTGACCAACAACGGAGGCATCCGATGACCACCCTCAAATCCCGGACGGAGAAGGCCGAGGGCCTGGTCCTCGTCGCCATCCTCCTACTCGTCGCCGTCGCGGCCGGTGCCGCATCGTTCACCCACGTCCACGACTGGACGATGGACAACACCCCGACCGGCACACCCGACTGGTTCGGCTGGGCCAACGCCGTCATCTCCGAACTCGTCCCCGTCGCCGCCCTGCTCACCATCCGGCGACGCCGCCGCACCAACGGCCCAATCGGCTACCCCCTCACCCTGCTCATCGCCGCCGCCGGACTCTCCCTATCCGCGCAACTCGCGGTCGCCAAACCCGGCCCGTCCGGATGGCTGCTCTCCGCAGTGCCCGCCCTGGCGTTCATGGCCCTGGTCAAACTCGTCCTGGCCCCCGCCCACACCCCGACGCCGCCCGCCGTCACCACCGACGAAACAGCCGCCACCGAGGAAACGCCGGCCATTGCGGCACCGGCCGTCATCGACACCGCACCCCGGCCAGAGCCTCCCGCTCACCTCCTCTCGGTCGCCCGGTTCTCCGTCGTCCAGCACGAGCAGACCACCGGCCAGCCCATCACCGTCGACGAGCTCGCCGCCCGGATGAGCGTCACCCCGGCCATCGCCGGACAACTCCTCGCCACGGTCAAACCCGGCCACCACAACCAGATCAACGGCAACACACCCGTCCTCGGCGGTGTCCGATGACCTTCATCCACGTCGACGTTCACCACCGCACCCACACCTGCCCCGCCGACCCGGAACCCCACCCCTACGACACCTGGCGCCGCATCGTCGCCGTCGTCGACGGAGGCCCCTGCCGCACACCGGTGACCATCCGGTCCGGCGACACCACCGCCACCATCGCCTGTGGCCGTCACGAACCCGCCGCACGGCAGTGCCCGGCCTGCCGGGTCACCGTCATCGAGCACTCGGTCACCGCGACCTTCACCGGCCACCACGGCCCGCAGCACCCCACCACCCCGACCGGGGTTGCTGCCTGATGAGTTCGACGCTGGACCTCGCACCCCGGGAGCACTCTGCCCGGGGTACGGGATCGAACGCCGAACCCACCTGGACACCCCCCGCCCCAGCCTTGTCCGCTGCCGGGCAGGCCCTCGCCCGCGCGTCGCGGCCGGACTACTTCGACTGGCTCACCCATGTGCAGGCCGCCGCCGGGTGCACCCGACCGGTCCGCCTGTCCGGGACCCTCGACACGTTCAGCACCGCCGGGAACCTGCTCGACTCCCGGCACACCGACCAGCTCCCCGACGCCGCGATCTACAAGGCCTGCGGCACCCGACTCGCGTCGGTCTGCCCGTCCTGCGCCCGCACCTACCAGCGCGACGCGTTCCAGATCCTCCGCTCGTTCCTGATCGGCGGTAAAGGCATCCCCGCCACGGTGGCGAAGCACCCGGCCGTGTTCCCCACCTTCACCGCCCCTGGCTTCGGCACCGTGCACACCCGCGTCGTCCGTCATCACACCTGCACCAACCGCAAGCGTTGCGACTGCCGCTCGGAACCCTGCCACGCCCGCCGCGACACCCCCGGCCCGTGCGAGCACGGACGTCCGGTCGTCTGCTGGGCACGCCACCCCGGCGACGACCCCGCCCTGGGGCAGCCGCTGTGCCTGGACTGCTACGACCACGACCACCACGTCGTCTGGAACCTGTTCTCCACCGAACTGTGGCACCGCACCAAACAAGCCGCCGACCGCTACCTCGCCAAACTCTGCAAGGACCGCGGCCTACCCCCGGTCGCGAAAACCACCGCTACCGGCAAGGTCCGCAAGGTGGCACCGGCGCAGCTCACCCACGGCAAAGCCGCCGAGATGCAACGCCGCGCCGTCGTACACTTCCACGCCCTGGTCCGCCTCGACGGCGTACACCCCGACGACCCCGACGCCGTCCTCGTCCCCCCGGCCGGGGTCGACGTCGACGACATCATCGCCGCGTTCCAACACGCCGTCAGATCCATCTCGTTCACCACACCGGCACACCCCGACCGGCCCCAAGGCTGGGAAATCCGGTGGGGCGACCCCGACAAAGGCTTCGACATCCAGCCGCTCACCCTCACCGGGGACGGCAGCATCACCGACGACATGATCGGCGAACAGATCGCCTCGCAAAAGGCCGGCTACCTCGCGAAGTACACCACCAAGAGCACCGAGGCCACCGGCTTCTCCTCCACCCGCCTCGACGCCGACACCATCGGCGACCGCGCCAACGCCGGAGGCGACCACATCGCCCGGCTCCTCGCCGCCTGCTGGCGCCTCGGCCGCGATCCGGAGACTCACCGGACCGGTCAGGGTGGCGGCCTACGCGCCTACCGCGGCTTCACCGGACCGCTCGGCGGCCCCTTCGTCGAGCCGTGGGATTGCCCGGACTGCGGCACCCACACCCGCTACCGCGCCTGCCCCGTCTGCGTCGCTGAACGTCAAGCCAGCCTTGACACCAAACCGGCCAACGCCGCCGGGTCCACCAACCCGTATGCGCGGCTGCGTCGATGGGCACACCGGTTCGGCTTCGCCGGGCACTTCCTCACCAAGACCCGCCGCCGCGTCGTCCGCTTCGCCACCCTGCGCGAGACCCGGATCGTCTACCGCCGGACCGAAGACCAGGACCAGGGCGTCACCGACCCCGGCACCGTCCGCGCGGTCGACCACCCGGACGAGACGACGCTGATCGTCGGCACCTTGTCCTTCGCCGGAGTCGGCTGGCACAACAACGGCGACGCCCTGCTCGCCAACACCGCCGCAGCCATGGCCCGCGCCCGACAAGAGATGGCCAGTGAAGAGCTGGCCCATGAGATTGGATCATCCGCGCCGTGGAGCATTCCGGCGGCAGCATAATCCTTCACTTGTCGACGCACGGAAGGGCACAGCATTGGTCACCACATCCGACACCTCGCCGCGCGTCTTACGCGTGGAGGAGGCTGCACGAGAGCTTCGCATCGGACGCTCCCTTGTCTACGACCTGATTCGCACCGGACGCCTTCGATCGTTTAAGGTCGGCAGTCGGCGGCTCATTCCGGTGGCCGCCATAGAGGAAACCATCGCCATTCTCAGCGAGGAGGAATGATGGCCCGGGAACCAACCGGCCCCAGGAGATCATCTGGACGAAAGAATGCCAACGGAGAGGGGTCCATATACCAACGGCAGAGTGATGGCCGCTGGGTCGGCCAGGCCTACGCCCTGACGACCGAGGGCACGCGCAAGCGCAAGTACGTCTACGGCGACACCTGGGAGGAGGCGCACAGCAAGCTGGTCGAACTGAAGTCGCGCACTCAGCGCGGCATCCCGCTGCCAGATCGGGCGTGGAAGCTCAGAGAGTACCTGCCGTACTGGTTGCGCGTTTATGTGAGCTCGCTGAGGGCAACCACCGCGCGGGGCTATGAGAGCGCTGTCCGGCTGCACTTGATACCCGCACTCGGCACCAAGCGAATCGACTCACTGCAGGTTCAGCACGTCCGGGAATTCCTCGACGAGTTTCGCAACAAGTGCTTGTGCTGCACGAGTAAAGCCGACGCCAATCGTCCCACTCCCCGGCAGTGCTGCTCAGTCGGTAAGTGCTGCAAGCAATATCCGAAGGCTCGTCAGATTCAATATGTGCATGGTGTTCTGAGGAATGCGCTCCATCAGGCCATTCGAGAAGAACTCATCTCGCGCAATGTCGCCACTCTGGTACGCGTCCCGTCGCCTCGATACCGGATCGGCAAGGGATTGTCAGTGGAGCAGGTCCGGGCCATTCTCAAGGCCGCCGAGGACCATCGACTTTATCCGCTCTATGTGGTGGCCGCGACCATGGGATTACGTCGTGGCGAACTACTCGGCATGCGCTGGAGCGATCTCGACTTGGACACCGGAACGCTCACCATCGAGCAGACCGTGCAACGTGTCGGCGGGAAGCTGATCCTCTCGGATGCCAAGACGGAAGACTCGGAGGCCCCTCTCCCTCTGCCCGAGTGGACCTGGCTGGTCCTGCTCGAACATCAGGAGGCGCAGCAGACCGAGCGAGAACGGCTCTCGGCCGTCTGGCAGGAGCACGGGCTCGTCTTCCCCTCCGGGCTCGGCACGCCGATGGAACCGCGCAATCTCAATCGGCACTTCAGCGCCACACGGGAAAGGGCCGGCCTTCCGACCGTGCGGCTGCATGACATGCGTCACACGGTGGTGTCGATGCTGATGGAGTTGGGCGTGCCGCCGCACGTCGTCCAGGCGATTGCTCGACATGCCGATGTGAAACTAACCCTGAAGGTCTACGCGCACACGAACCTGGACGCCATGCGTCAGGCGCTGGGCAAGCTCGACGGGCGGCTGTCGTGAACGTCGTTGCTGTCAGCGTTGCTGTCAGCAGCCACTCGTCGATCTTGGCGATTCGTTGCGGTCCTGGTCAGGATGGTGGGCGCGGCAGGTTTCGAACCTGCGACCCCTCGCTTGTAAGGCGAGTGCTCTCCCGCTGAGCTACGCGCCCGGTTCGGTGGCAACCGGAGTGGTCATCCTACCGTGCCCCGCCGCGTCGGCTCGCGGCGCCGGAGGTCAGAAAATGATCTCTGACAGAGTGTCGCGCCAGCTCTTCTGATCCCGGGCCTCGCCGGGGCCCTGCATGTGGGCATATCGGACCACACCCTGCTTGTCGATCACGAAGGTGCCCCGGTTGGCGAAGCCCGCCTCGGTGTGGAAGACCCCGTACGCCTGCGCCACCTCGCCGTGCGGCCAGAAGTCCGCCAGCAGGGGGAAGTCGAAGCCCTCGCGGTCCGCCCAGACCTTGTGGCTGTACACCGAGTCGACGCTCACCGTCAGCACCTGGACGTGCTCGTTGGCGTACTCGGAGAGGTTGTCGCGGATCTCCGCCAGCTCGCCCTGGCAGGTGCCGGTGAAGGCCAGCGGGTAGAAGACCAGCAGGACCGCCTTGCGGCCCTTGAAGTCGGCGAGGCGGACCTCCTGGTTGTTCTGGTCCTTCAGGGTGAAGTCCGGCGCCTGGGCTCCCACATTGATCGACACCAGCCCACCCTAGCCTCGCGGACCCTCGCGCACGTCGAATGGCCGGTCACCCGTCGCTGGGGTGCCGGCCGGAACAGCGCCGAAGCTACTTCTTCTTGGCGCCGCGGGGTGAGACCAGCCTCGCGGCCGTCCAGTCCTGGCCCGCGTTCACCGTGGAGGTCTGCTGAAGGCCGGCGGTCGGCGCGGACTCGCTGACTTCACTCGGCTCGACGTGGCCTTCGCGGCCGGCCTTCGGGGTCAGCAGCCACACCACTCCGGTGTCGGCCAGCGGCCCCAAAGCATCGGTGAGCAGCTCGAAGAGGTCACCGTCGCCGTCGCGATACCAGAGCAGTACCGCGTCGACCACCTCGTCGGTGTCCTCGTCGACCAACTCGCCACAACGTTCGGCCAGGGCGTCACGGAGGTCTTCGTCGACATCGTCGTCGTAGCCCATCTCCATGACCACCATGCCCGGTTCGATCCCGAACCGGTCCGCCGGGCTACGTACGCCGTCGGCCTGACCAGCGGTCGCGCTCACTGTCGAATGCCTCCTTGTTCCGTGGTGGGGCCGGAATGCCGACCCCGGTCTGGGTAGTCCACACAGTTGCGGCGCTGCGCGCAAGTGGCGCACCGAGTGTGTGGCAATTTACCGCGCCAGCAGGGCATGGGCACCCTGTGTGATGGCATCTTCCCCGATCAGGACATGTTGCGCTGCCGGACCCAGCGGAACAAGGGAGTCCGCGGACGCGATCCGGCGGGCCGCGCCCACGAATCCGCCGTCCACCAGGGCCGCCAGGATGCCCTCGCCGACGCCACCGGAGCGCCGGGTCTCGTCCACGATCAGGACCCGGCCGGTCGCCGAGGCCTCCCTGACCAGGTCGGCCGCCGGCAGCGGCGACAACCAGCGCAGGTCCACGACCCTGGAGCCGTATCCCTGCGCCGCCAGCCGGGCCGCGACCCGCAGCGACATCCGTACGCCGTTGCCGAAGGTCAGGATCGTCAGGTCGTCCGCCGAACCCACCGGGTAGGTCCGTGCCCGGCCGATCGGCATGTGGCCGCCCGGCCAGTCACCCGGACCCGCGTACGGCGCCAGCCACTCGTTGTCGCCCTGCTCGTACAGGTCGCGGGTGTGGTAGAGCGCGATCGGCTCGAGGAAGACGCAGACGCTGCCGTCCACCGCCGCGGCGGCCAGGCAGGAGCGCAGCATCGCGGCCGCGTCCGCGGGGCGGGCCGGCACCGCGAGCACCAGGCCCGGTATGTCGCGCAGCACCGCCACCGAGTTGTCGTTGTGGAAGTGCCCGCCGAAGCTCTGCTGGTAGGCCAGGCCCGCGACCCGGACGACCATCGGGTTGCGGAACGCGCCCCTGGAGAAGAACCCCATGGTGGCCGCCTCGCCGCGCAGCTGGTCCTCGGCGTTGTGCAGGTACGCCAGGTACTGGATCTCCGGGATCGGCAGCAGCCCGGCCAGGCCGGTACCCAGGGCGAGGCCGAGGATGGACGTCTCGTCCAGCAGGGTGTCGAAGACCCGGTCGGCGCCGAACCGGTCGTGCAGGTTCTTCGTGACGCCGTACACGCCGCCCTTGACGGCCACGTCCTCGCCGAACAGGATCGCGCCGGGCTCGGACAGCAGGGCGTCGGTGAGGGTGGCGTTGATGGTCTGGGCGAGGGTGAGCGGGCCGCCGTGCTCCGGCAGCCGGCCGCCGAAGGCCTGCAACCGGGCGGCGGCGCCCGGCCCGGCGGCCCGGTCGGCGGCGTCGGCGACGCCGCGGGCCGCGCGCAGCGGGCGGCGCGGCGCCAGCGGCGCGACGATCTCGCCCGCGGTGGCGAGTTTCGCCTCGCCCAGCACCTCCTCGGCGACCTTGCGGACCTGCCAGCCGACCTCGTCGTAGCGGGCGATCAGCTCCTCCGGGGTCGCGGAACCGCTCTCGACGAGCAGCCGCGCGGTGCCGGCGAGCGGGTCGCGCGCCAGATCGCGGGCGATGTCCTCGGCGGGCCGGTACGCGATCTCGGCGTCCGCGCCCGCGTGACCCATGAGCCGGACCATCGTCAGGTGCAGCACGGCCGGGCGGCGCTGCTCACGGACCCAGTCGACGGCCTCGCGGGCGGCGTCGTAGGTGGCGGCCACGTCGCAGCCGTCCGCCGCGAGGTATCGGATGCCGGGCCGGGCGCGCAGTGTCGCCGCGGTCCAGCCTTCGGGCGACGGCACGCTGATGCCGTACCCGTTGTCCTCGCAGATCAGCAGCAGGGGGAGCCGCTGGCCGCGGTGGTCGTACCACCCGGCCGCGTTGAAGGCGGCGGTCGCGCTGGCGTGGTTGACCGAGGCGTCGCCGAAGGAGGCGACCGCCAGGGCGTCGTCCGGCCAGGGCGCCTGCGGGTTGCGGGCGATGCCGAAGGCGAGGCCGACGGCCCGGGGCAGGTGCGAGGCGATCGTCGAGGTGGTCGGTATGACCTGCAGGTCCGCGCGGCCGAAGACCTTGTGCCGGCCGCCGGCGATCGGCTCGGCGGCCGAGGCCACCACCCCCCGCAGGACGTCGCGCGCGGCCTCGACCAGCGGGTCCTTGTCGGACTCCGCGTCGCCTTCCAGGCCGGCCTGGAAGGCGCGGACACAGTAGAACGCGCCGGAACGGTAGTGCAGCAGCGCCGGGTCGTCGGGGCGCAACGCGGCGGCGACGGCCGCGTTTCCCTCGTGGCCGGACGAGCCGATCGTGTAGAAGCCCTCGTTGAAGCTGCGCAGCCAGCGCGCGGCGAGGTCGAGGTGGCGGCTGGCGAGCTGTGCGTCGAAGAGTTCCCGGGCCTGGACCCCGGTCAGGGCGGAGCCGTCACGGACCGGTTCGTCGGGCGTTCGCCGCTGCTCGCCCGGCTGCAGGGCCGAGACGGCGTCGCGGAAGCGCTCGTCGAGGTTTTGCGGGGTGGTCACGCGACCCAGCATTGCCGACGGTGGCCGGCACCGCCACCGCGCGTGGTGCCATCGGGGTCGGTGGCGGCGGCGCCGTTCGGCGCTTCACCCGAAAGACCGCATCGCCGGTGGGGGTGAGGGTGTGCCGGAAACGCCGCGGGCCGGCCGCCCCGGTGGTGGAGTCGGCGGTATGACGGTGGTCGGTCGGGTCGCGCAGTGCGGCTGCTGGTTTCTCTTCCTCGGCGTGTCCTTCCTCGTGCTGGACCTCTTCACGTAGCGGCGCACCCGCGGATGGCAGACTTTGCCGTCATGGACACCACCGTGATCACCGTGCGGACCGGAGACCGGCCTACCGTCCGGGACATCACGGGCGAGGCCGAGCGGTTCGTCAGTGGGCGCGGCGACGGCCTGCTGCACGTCTTCGTGCCGCATGCCACGGCGGGGCTCGCCATCATCGAGACCGGTGCCGGATCGGACGAGGACCTGCTGACGGCCATCGACAGCCTGCTTCCCGCCGAGGACCGGTGGCGGCACCGGCACGGTTCCCGGGGGCACGGCCGTGATCATGTGCTGCCCGCCTGGATCCCGCCGTACGCCTCACTCCCAGTCATCGGCGGGCGCATCGCCCTCGGTACCTGGCAGTCGATCTGTCTCGTCGATCCCAACGGCGACAACCCGCAGCGGCAGGTCCGCTTCAGCTTTCTCGCCGGCTGACGCGAAGTTACTGGTCAGTACCTGTGTCGAGCGTCGCGTACGAGCGCGGTAGGCGTGACGACAGCCACCGGCAGGGGGCAGGATGGACCTATTCCCCGTGCGGTTCACACGATGAGCGCACGGCCCGACACCGACTTTGAGGAATGCCTGTGGCCACGGAACGCAAGCGCCCGGTGATCAGCGACGGCCTGCCGAGCCAGCTTCCGGACATCGACCCCGAGGAAACCAGCGAGTGGGTCGAGTCGCTCGACGGAGTCATCGACGACGGCGGCGCCAAGCGCGCACGCTACGTGATGTTGCGACTGCTCGAACGGGCCCGGGAGCGACAGGTGGGCGTACCGCCCCTGACCTCCACGGACTACATCAACACGATCTCGCCCGAGCGCGAGCCTTGGTTCCCCGGTGACGAGTTCGTCGAGCGGCGCATCCGGGCATACATCCGGTGGAACGCCGCGATGCTGGTGCACCGCGCCCAGCGGCCCGAGATCGGCGTCGGCGGCCACATCTCCACCTACGCGTCGTCCGCCAGCCTCTACGAGGTGGGCATGAACCACTTCTTCCGCGGCAAGGAGCACCCCGGCGGCGGCGACCACATCTTCTTCCAGGGCCACGCCTCCCCCGGCATGTACGCCCGCGCGTTCCTCGAGGGCCGGCTCAGCGAGCACGACCTGGACGGCTTCCGTCAGGAGTTGTCGCACGCGGGCGGCGGGCTGCCGTCCTACCCGCACCCCCGGCTGATGAACAACTTCTGGGAGTTCCCGACGGTCAGCATGGGCCTCGGCCCGCTGAACGCGATCTACCAGGCCCGCTACAACCGCTACCTGCACAACCGCGGCATCAAGGACACCAGCGAGCAGCACGTCTGGGCCTTCCTCGGCGACGGCGAGATGGACGAGGTCGAGTCGCTCGGCGCGATCGGCCTGGCGGCCCGCGAGGAGCTCGACAACCTGACCTTCGTGATCAACTGCAACCTGCAGCGCCTCGACGGCCCGGTACGCGGCAACGGCAAGGTCATCCAGGAGCTGGAGGCGTTCTTCCGCGGCGCCGGCTGGAACGTGATCAAGGTGGTCTGGGGCCGCGAGTGGGACCCGCTGCTCGCCGCCGACAGCGACGGCGCCCTGGTCAACCTGATGAATGTCACGCCCGACGGCGACTACCAGACATACAAGGGCGAATCAGGCGCATACGTGCGGGAGAACTTCTTCGGCCGGGACCCGCGCACCCGCAAGCTGGTCGAGGGCATGACCGACGACCAGATCTGGAACCTCAAGCGCGGCGGCCACGACTACAAGAAGCTGTACGCGGCCTACAAGGCGGCAACCGAGCACACCGGCCAGCCCACCGTGATCCTCGCCAAAACGATCAAGGGCTGGACCCTCGGCTCGCACTTCGAGGCCCGCAACGCCACGCACCAGATGAAGAAGCTGACCCTGGACGACCTCAAGCAGTTCCGGGACCGGCTCTACCTGGACATCCCGGACTCGAAGCTCGAGGAGAACCCCTACCTGCCGCCGTACTTCCACCCCGGTGAGAAGTCCGACGAGCTGCAGTACATGCTCGATCGCCGCAAGGAACTCGGCGGCTTCGTGCCGAGCCGGCGCACCAAGCACAAGTCGCTGGCGATCCCGGACCCGAAGACCTTCGGCGACGTGAAGCGCGGCTCGGGCAAGCAGAAGGTCGCCACCACCATGGCCTTCGTCCGGCTGCTCAAGGACCTGATGCGCGACAAGGAGTTCGGGGCCCGCTGGGTGCCGATCATCCCGGACGAGGCGCGCACGTTCGGCATGGACTCGCTCTTCCCGACGAAGAAGATCTACTCACCGCACGGCCAGACGTACACGTCGGTCGACCGGGAGCTCTTCCTCTCCTACAAGGAAGCGACGAACGGCCAGATCCTGCACGAGGGCATCAACGAGGCCGGCTCGACCGCGAGCTTCATCGCGGCCGGCACCTCGTATGCGACGCACGACGAGCCGATGATCCCGCTGTACATCTTCTACTCGATGTTCGGCTTCCAGCGCACCGCCGACGAGCTGTGGGCGGCCGCGGACCAGATGACCCGCGGCTTCCTGCTCGGCGCGACCGCCGGGCGGACCACGCTCAACGGTGAGGGCCTGCAGCACGAGGACGGGCACTCGCTGCTGATCGCGGCGACGAACCCGGCCGTGGTGGCCTACGACCCGGCGTTCGCGTTCGAGATCGCGCACATCGTCGAGAACGGCCTGCACCGGATGTACGGCGAGCACCAGGAGAACGTCTTCTACTACCTGACGATCTACAACGAGCCGATCCTGCAGCCGGCCGAGCCGTCCGGGGTCGACGTCGAGGGCCTGCTCAAGGGCATCTACCGGTACGCACCGGCGCCGGAGGCGTCCGGCCCAAAGGCGCAGATCCTGGCGTCCGGCACCGGCATGCAGTGGGCCCTCAAGGCGCAGCAGCTGCTGGCACAGGACTGGGGTGTCGCCGCGGACGTGTGGTCGGTGACGTCCTGGACGGAGCTGCGGCGCGACGCCATCGCGACCGAGGAGCACAACCTGCTCAACCCGGGCGACCAGCCGCGCAAGCCGTACATCCAGACCAAGCTGGAGGGCACCGAGGGCCCGGCCGTCGCGGTCAGCGACTGGATGCGGGCGGTGCCCGACCTGATCAGCCGCTGGGTGCCGAACGACTACACGTCGCTGGGCACGGACGGCTTCGGCATGAGCGACACCCGGCACGCGCTGCGCCGCCACTTCCACGTGGACGCGGAGTCGGTCACGGTGGCCACGCTGCGCCAGCTGGCGCTGCGCGGCAAGGTGCCCACGCACGTCCCGGCGGAGGCCGCGAAGAAGTACGCGATCGACGACGTCAACGCCGCACCGGTCGGCGAGACCGGCGGCGACAGCTGATCGACGGCCGAGGAGAGGGGAGCCCCGTGG
This sequence comes from Actinoplanes sp. NPDC049118, assembly GCF_040648555.1. NCBI lineage: Bacteria > Bacillati > Actinomycetota > Actinomycetes > Micromonosporales > Micromonosporaceae > Actinoplanes > Actinoplanes sp. NPDC049118. The sequence continues at coordinate 98,127 of NZ_JBEZDY010000031.1, read as the reverse complement.
GCTCCCCTCTTCCGCGTTCGGTGCCGGCTCATCCCGGTCCCGGGTCCGCGTCCTCCATCAGCCGCCTGAGGTGGGTGTCGAGCCTGTCGAAGCTGGACTCCCAGAATCGCCGGTAGCGCTCGACCCACTCGGAAGCCTCGCGTAGCGATCCGGCCTCCAGCCGGCAGGGCCGCCACTGCGCCTCGCGCCCGCGGGAGATCAGGCCCGCGCGTTCCAGCACCTTGAGATGCTTGGAGACCGCCGGCAGCGTCATCGCGAACGGCTCGGCGAGCTCGTTGACCGTCGCCTCGCCCTCGGCGAGGCGGGCCAGGATCGAACGCCGGGTCGGATCCGCCAGCGCCCCGAAGACGACGCTCAACCGGTCGACACCGCCAACGCTCATGCCGGTACGTAGGTGATGACCTCGACGCCGGTCTTGGTGGTGAAGGAGTCGGTCAGCTTCAGGGCCACCTTGGTGCCGTCGTCCCACAGCCTGCGGCCCTCGCCGACGACGACCGGGTAGACCATGATGCGGTACTCGTCGATGAGGTTGTGCCGGGTCAGCAGGTTCACCAGGCTGGCGCTGCCGTTGATCATCAGGGTGCCGGGCCCGGCCTTGAGCCTCGTGACCGCCTCGACGACGTCGCCCTGGATGAACTCGGCGTTCCACTCCGGCTCGGTGAGCGTGGTGGTCGCCACCTGCTTGCCCATGCCGTTCATCTTCTTGCCGAAGTCGCCCGTCTCCGCCTCCATCTGCGGCCAGGCCTCCTTGAAGCCCTCGTAGGTCTTGCGGCCCAGCAGCAGCGCATCGGCCTCCTCGAGGTTCGCGGCCTGCCAGCCGGCGAGCTCGTCGTTGAAGTACGGCCCGCTCCAGGCCGGCTCCTCGAAGACGCCGTCGAGGGTCACGTACTCCACCGCGTAGATCTTGCCCATCGTCTCCGCCCTCCTGTATTTTACCTTCTGGTTAATTAGCTAGTTGGTAAATTACCCATGCGCCCCTCGCCCGTCAAGGCGCGCACCGGTCCCGAGAGGAGCAACCGTGCGGATCGAGGACGTCCTGACGAGGGACGAACTGGCCGGCGCTGTCATCGACGCGACCGGGCACGAGGACCTGCGCGGGCCGCTGACCCAGGGCTTCGGTGCGATCCTCAAGCCGCTGGCCTTCCGGGGGCTGCTCTGCTCGGGGCCGCCGCGCGGGCGCAACGTGACCTTCGTGGCGCCGCGCGCCTGGCTGGGCGACTGGACGGAGGTGCCGGCCGACGAGGCGATCGACCGGCTCGCGTTCGGATGTCTGGATGCGTACGGGCCCGCCGAGCCCGCCGAGTTCGCGCGCTGGATCGACCTCCGGCCGCCGCTGGCGAAGCGGGCGTTCGCCCGGCTCGAGGCCCGGCTGCGGCCGGTGCCGGGCCTCGGATTCCGGCACGCGGACCCGGCACCGGCGACCGGTGGGGAGACCGTGCTCCTGCTGCCGGCGTTCGATCCGTACGTGGTGGGCAGCCTGCGGCAGCTCGACCGGGTGAGCACCGGGCCGAGGTCGGCGGTGTCCCGGCCGCAGGGCTGGATCTCACCGACGCTGGTGGTCAACGGCCGCATCGAGGGTGTCTGGAAACTCGTCGGCGACCACCCCACGGTCACGCCGTTCGGCGGGCTGCCCGCGAGCGTTCGCCGGGCCCTTCCCGAGGGGATCTCGATCCTCTAGGGTCCGAGGATCTTTCGCGTTCTCCCGGGGGTGCCATGAGCGTCACGCAGGGCACGCCGGCCGCGCTGGCCGAGCCGGTGGTGCCGGTCCGGCGCTCCTGGGTCGGCCTGCTCTTCGCCGCGAACCTCGGCCTCTGGATGGCGTTCTTCACGCCGGTGCAGGTGCTGCTGCCCGAGCAGATCACCGAGATCGGCGTCGTCGGTAAGGAGGCGGCGCTCGGCTGGGTCACCGCGCTGGGCGCGCTGGTCGCGATCATCGTCAACCCGGCGGCGGGCGCGCTATCCGACCGGACCCGGCTGCGGATCGGCGGACGGGCGTACGGGCGCCGGCACGTGTGGACGCTCGCCGGCGCCGCCATCTCGTGCCTGTCGCTGCTGGCCCTCTCCGGGCAGCAGCACATCGTGGGCGTGGCGCTCGGCTGGGCCGGCACCCAGGTCGGGCTCAACATGATGCTGGCCACGCTGACCGCCGCGGTGCCGGACCGGGTGCCGGTCGGCCAGCGCGGCGCGGTCTCCGGCTGGATCGGCATGCCGCAGGCGCTCGGCCTGGTGCTCGGCGCGGTGCTGTGCACGGCGGTCGTCACCGGCGTCGCGTCCGGCTACGTGGCGATGGCCCTGGTCCTGGTCGCGCTCGCGGTGCCGTTCGCGCTGCTGACGCCCGACGATCCGCTGCCGGTCGAGGCGAAACGGCCGCGCTCTCGGACGCCGCTCTGGCGGATCTTCCGCGAGAACCCCGATTTCGCCTGGGCCTGGGGTACCCGGTTCCTGGTCCAGCTCGGCAACGCGCTCGGCACGCTGTACCTGCTGTACTTCCTCACCGACCGGGTCAGGCTCGCCGACCCGGACGAGGGCCTGCTGATCATGATCCTGCTGTACACGCTCGGCATGGTGGCGACGGCGGTGGTCGGCGGGCGGCTGTCCGACCGGTCCGGGCGGCGCAAGATCTTCGTGGTCTGGTCCGGTGTGGTCATCGCGGTCGCCGCCCTGCTGCTGGCGATCTGGCCGACCTGGCCGGTGGCGCTCGTGGCCTCGGTGCTGCTGGGCGCCGGCTACGGGGTCTACCTGGCCGTGGACAACGCGCTCATCACCCAGGTGCTTCCGGCGGCGGTGGACCGGGCCAAGGACCTCGGGGTCATCAACATCGCGACGGCGGCGCCGCAGGTGCTGGGCCCGGCGATCGCGGCGCCGCTGGTCACCCACCTGGGCGGCTATCCGACGCTGTACGCGCTGACGGCGGCCGTGACGCTGCTCGGCGCGGTCATGGTGGTCCGCATCCGCGCGGTCCCCTAGCCGGGGACCGCACGGAGCACCCCGTTACGCGGGGAGGACCCAGCGCTGGTTGGCGCCGGCGAAGCAGTCCCAGAGCTGCAGGCGGGTGCCGTTCGCCGAGCTGTTGTTCGACGCGTCCAGGCACCGGCCGCTCGCCGGGTTGCGCAGCGTGCCGTTGCCCTGCGCCTGCCACTGCTGTGCGCCCGTGCCGTTGCAGTCGTAGAGCTGCACCAGCGAGCCGTTCGCCGTGCCCGCGGCCGCGACGTCCATGCACTTGCCCAGCGCGCGCAGCGTGCTGTCGGCGGCAACGGTCCAGGTCTGCGCGGCGGTGCCGTTGCAGTCGTAGAGCTGCACGGCGGTGCCGTTGGCCGACGAGGCCGAGGCGACGTCGACGCACTTGCCGGCGATGCCGGTGATCCGGCCGGTGCGCCCCGTGGGCGGGTTCGTCGGCGGCGTGCCGCCGGTCGCCGTCGTGTAGATCGCACTGACCAGCGAGTTCGCGCCGGTCGCGTCCTGGGAGAGCTCCCAGTTCATCATGCCGCCGGCGTTCGCCATCGCCCACTGTGTCTTGCGGCGGATCGTCGGCAGACCGTTGTAACACTCGTTGACGCCGCTGATCGTGGCGCAGTCCTGGTTGGCGAAGGCCGGGTTGGCGGCGACGATCTGTGCGTACGTCCGGTAGCCGGGCCGGCTGTAGAACGGCACGCCGAGCACCGCCTTCGCGGCCGGCAGGCCGCGGCCCTTCCAGAAGTTGACGCTCGCGATCGACCAGTCGTAGTTGGCGTGCGGGCTGCCGCCGTCGTAGGCCATGATGTTGAGCCAGTCGACCAGGCCGAAGACCGCCGGCTGCACGCCGTTCGCGGTGCCGCCCTCGGAGACGACCGCGGCGGTCAGCAGCTTGCCCTGGTTGTGCAGTGCCGTGCTGAGCTGCTGCATCAGGGCCGTGTAGTTGTTCGCGGAGGTGCCGGGGTCGGGGTATTCCCAGTCGATGTCGATGCCGTCCAGGTTGTACTGGCCGACCAGGCCCAGCACGGCGTTGACGAAGGTGGTGCGGGCGCCGGAGTTGCCGGCGAGCGCCTCGAACGCGGAGTCGTTCCCGTCGTTCCAGCCGCCGATCGCGAGCCCGACCTTGACGTTGTTCTGGTGGCCGAGCGAGACCAGCGACGTCAGCTTGCCCGGATCCGGCACCGCCTGCAGCGTGCCGTTGGAGTTTGGCAGCACGAACGCGTAGTTGATGTGGGTCAGCTTGCCGTACTGGATGCTGTTGACGCTGCCCGCCCACGACGGCTGGTAGCCGACGCTCTTGAAGTTGCCGGGCAGGACGGCGGCCTCGGAGCTGCCCTGGAAGGCGACCGTACTCGCGGCGGCCACGGTGACCGCGACCGCTGCTGCGGCCAGTTGTCGTTTCATGGGGGAACCTCTCTCTGTCCGGCGTGGGGGCGCCGTCGGGGATGACATCGAGCGTTCAAAGCTTAAGAAGCCTTACTAATAATCGTCAATATACGGCGTGATAAAAGGTCGCCGACAAAGACCTCGACGAGCGCCGTAGGCTGGCCTGGTGACAGTTCGCGTACGCTTCGCCCCTTCTCCGACCGGAATGTTCCACGTCGGCGGCGCCCGTTCGGCGCTGCAGAACTGGATCGTCGCCCAGCAGCTGGGTGGCGTCTTCGTCTTGCGCATCGAGGACACCGATGCCGCCCGAAACCGTCCCGAATGGACCGAGGGCATCATCTCGGCGCTCGACTGGATCGGCATCGAGCGCGGCACCTACGAGGGTCCCTACTACCAGTCGACGTACGCCGATGAACACACCGCCGCCGCGACCCGCCTCTATGCCGAGGGCCGCGCCTACTACTGCGGCTGCACCCGCGACGACGCGGTGGCCCGCTCGGGCAACAAGCACACCGGCTACGACGGCTTCTGCCGCGACCGGGGCCTCGGCCCCGGCGAGGGCCGGGCGCTGCGCTTCCGCACGCCCGACGAGGGCGAGACCGTGGTCCTCGACATGGTCCGCGGCGAGCCAACCTTCGAGAACAAGCTGATCGAGGACTTCGTCATCGCCCGCAGCGACGGCTCGGCCGTCTTCCTGCTGGCGAACGTCGTCGACGACATGACCATGGGCATCACCCACGTGATCCGTGCCGAGGAACACCTGCCCAACACCCCGAAGCAGCAGCTGCTGTGGGAGGCGCTCGGCGTCAAGCCGCCGGTCTGGGCGCACGTCCCGGTCATCGTCAACGAAAAGCGGCAGAAGCTCTCCAAGCGGCGCGACAAGGTGGCGCTGGAGTCCTACCGCGACGAGGGCTACCTCGCCGCCGCGATGCGCAACTACCTGATGCTGCTCGGCTGGGCGCCCTCCGGCGACCGCGAGATCGTGCCCTGGTCGGTCGTCGAGGAGGAGTTCAAGCTCTCGGAGGTCAGCCACTCACCCGCGTTCTTCGACGTGAAGAAGCTGCGGGCGTTCAACGGCGACTACATCCGCGCACTGGACGCCGAGGAGTTCGCCGCGGTGTGCGCGCCCTGGCTGGGCGGCACCGACACGATCCCCGCGCCGCCGTGGGACCCGTCGGCCTTCGACCCGACCGTGTTCGCCTCGGTCGCGCCGCTGGCGCAGACCCGCATCGCGGTGCTCAGCGAGATCGTCGAGTACGTCGACTTCCTCTTCCTCGACGAGCCCGTCTCCGACGAGCAGTCGTGGAACAAGGCGATGAAGGAAGGCGCCGCCGACATCCTCGACGCCGCCGCCGCGGCGTTCGCCGCGCAGCCGGAGTGGTCGGCCGAGCCGCTGAAGGCGGCCCTCGAGCGGGTCGGCGAGGAGCGCGGGCTCAAGCTGGGCAAGACCCAGGCACCGGTACGCGTCGCCACGACCGGACGCACCGTCGGCCTGCCGCTCTTCGAATCGCTCGAGGTACTGGGCCGGGAGCGGACGCTCGCCCGGCTCGCCACGGCCCGCGCCAAGCTGGGCTAGGTTCTCCGGTCGCCGGTTGTTTCGTGACCGTTTCGATACGCGCGCGCCCCGGGTCGGGGCGCGCGCGTACCGCACCAGGCAACCCCTTGACCAGGCCCGACCGTCCTACGGGGTATGAACGTCAGCAGCACGGGTGACCGGGCACGCCGGAACTTGCCATGCCTGGGTACTATTCGGCCGCTGATCAGCGACCGTCCTCGCCACCGAAACCGATCCCAGATAGCTCCAATTCGTCCCGGCCCGGGATGCGGCCGAGACCATCTGCGGCAAGGCTGTGATGACGGCCGTGCCGGCGCCGGCCCGAGCGAGCCGAGCCGACACGAGCAGCGCGCATGTTTACATCCACGGGGGCGGGGAGGCCGGACGGTGGTTCAAGGGGTGATCGCCCGATTTCTATCGGCGGCCGGTGTTCTGGCGGCGGGTGTCGCACTCAGCGTCGGGCTGGCTCCGGCCGCCGCGGTGCGGGCCGCCGTGCCCCCGCTCGCCGACTCGGCCGTGACCGCGCCCAAGGCGCCGGCCAAGCCCACGGCGGTGCAGATCGCCGGCGAGTTCCCCGGTGACAAGATCATCGTGCGGCAGGACGAGCGCGACGACCTGTTCAAGCGGCTGCTGAGCGAGGTCAACTGGCTGGCGAACACGCCGCCGACGACGTCGCGTCCGAAGGCCGACAAAATGGGCCCGAAGTTCGTCGTCACCGTCCTGGTCAAGGAGAAGGCCACCCAGGTTTACGACCTCTATCCCAACGCCGCCGGCGGGCCCCGGGCATACCGGCCGGCCAAGCAGCCGACCGGCAAGAAGCAGGCCGGCTGGTTCTACGGGCGACTGACCATGTCGGAGTCGCTGCGCCTGAGCGGGGTACCGCTGAAGGCGAAGCCGGACGTGGTCAGCGGCGGCATCGGCGGCGGCGTCGGCGAGGACGTCGCGGTCGACGAGATGGACCCGGTCGAGAACGTCAACCACGTCCTCGCCGACTTCCGCCGGCTGTTCCTGCTCAACACGGCGGTGCTGATCGTCATCCTGCTCGGCCTCGCCGGGATCGCCTACCTGATCCGCCGCCGGGTCTGACCCGGTTCCGCCCGATCGTCGTCAGTCGCTCGGGCGGACCGGGAACCTCAGGATCGGGCAGGCCGGGGCCGGGCGGTTGCACCGCTCCCCCACTCCGAAGGCGTCCGGCATGCGGGGGTCCGTCGCGGCCTGCGCCACCTCGGCCGCGGTCAGCGGCGGCTCGCCCGCCTCCGCGCTGCCGGTGCCGCGCTCGCCGGTGGCCATGACCGCCACCGTCCGGCCGTCCACCACCCGGCGGGCGATCGCCTGGTTCACCTGCCAGTCGACGTCGTCCGTCGCGGAGTAGCGGGCGTACTCGAAGCCCGCGGTGGTCTGGTCCGGCAGGGCGCAGGCGTCCGGGTCGGCGAGGACCGGCAGGCAGAGCCCGGCCTCCGCGTCGAAGATGGCCACCTCCACCATGCCGCGGGGCGCACCGGCAGCGTCCTGCACCGCGTACCGCCGCCAGCCGTCGCCCGAGGGCGGCTGACCCGGCACGATCCGGTAGCCCTTGGCGTCGATCAGGGGCGCCAGCACCGCCAGCACCGGATCGAGGACGTTCGACGGGCGCGGCTGGGGTACGGCCACCGCGGCGGTCGAGGGCGGCTTGGGGCCGGGCAGCAGGACCGTGGTGAGTGCGTACCCGAGCAGAATGATGATGATGACCGCCGCGACGCCGGCGAGGATCACGCCGCGGGCGCGGCGGTGGCGCAGCCGCTCGGCGCGCACGGCGATGTCGTCGGCGGCGTCGCCGGGAGGCGGCTCGCTCTCGCAGGCGCGCTGCAGAACCTCGGTCAGCAGCGCGCTCATCGCGCGCCGGCCGGGCGCGCTGCCGCGAGCAGCGACGCGAAGGCACCCAGCCCTTCGGCCTCGAGGGCCAGGACACGGCTGTCGTCGAGGTCGAGGGCGTCGGCGGTCTCGTCGATGGCCAGGCCGCAGAAGTGGCGCAGGACGAGCACCGCCCGGCAGCGCGGGGTGAGGCCGTGCAGCGCGTCGAGGACCAGCACGGTGTGCATGTCGTTGCCGGCCGCGCTGTCCTCGGGGGCGACGAAGACCCGCTTGCGGCGGCCGCGCTGCTTCTTGAAGCCGGCCATCAGGTCCGCGTACACCCAGAGGTCCGGGTCCCCGACGTCGGTCTCGTTGAGGAAGCGGGCCAGCGTGGTCCGGGCGAGGTCGTCGGCCATCGCCCAGTCACCACACATCAGGAACGCCGCGCGGCGCAGATGGACGTAGCGCTGGGTAACGTACCCGTCGGACATATCTCTTTATAGGCCACTACTGCTGGCGGTCGTCGCGGAACCGCCTCAGCCGACGCCAACGGTGACCTCCACCAGCCGGACCAGGTCGTCGAGATCCGCGTCGAACTCGGCGGCGGCGTCGTCGTGCCCGGCGGCGTCGTCGGCGGGCAGGCCCCCGGTCACCTCGCCGACGGTGTACCCGAGCAGGAACGCGCAGATCATCCGGGTCAGCCGCGGCACCTGCCCGGCGGGCACGCCCGCGTCGTGCAGGCAGCCCCGCAGGGCGGCGGCCAGCCACGACGCCGAGGCGCCGGCGGAGGGCCGGCTCAGCAGCAGCGGGTACGCGCCGGGATGCGCGCGGGAGAGCGCCCGTACCGCCCGGCCCAGGGCCCGCAGCCGCTGGCGCCAGTCGATACCGGCCGGGTCCTCGCCGTACTCGCTGCCGAGTTCCAGGTGCAGCAGGTCGACCAGCCCGTCGAGCAGAGCGTCCTTGCCGCCGACGTACGGATAGAGCGCCATCGAGGTGAGCCCGACCCGTTCCGCGACGGCGCGCATGGACATGGCGCCGAGCCCTTGTTCGTCGACGAGAGCCAGGGCCTGGTCGAGAATGAGCCGTCTCTTGTCGTCCACCCGTTCACGGTGTCGGGATGGGGGCGCCGACGTCACGGAACGCGCGCGCCACACCGCAATCAGTCACTCAACCGAGTGAGATCAGCACCAGCGGCCCGGGGGGCGGCCGCGGCCCGCGGCGCGCCGGCGCGGGCGTACCGCGCCGTGCAGGTGTGCACCGGCCCAGCCGCGAAGCTCGGTGCGGCAGCCGACCCGGTGGGGGACGTCGCCGGCCGGTTCGTCGGCGAGTGGGGTGAGCGACTCCTCGGCGGCCACCTGCTCCGCGTCGGCGCACAGTTGGCCGTCCTCGCGCTCCGTCATCACTGCCTCCTTCCCTGCCGGTCTTTGGTACCCGGTCTCATCGGCACCTCGGCGCCCCGTATTACCCCCCGGCGCGGGCGGATACCGGGGCGCTAGGACGACACACTGCCAGGTCACCGACCGAAATCGCCGACGAGGCACACCGCTATTACGGACAAAAATCTCAAAAGGTACAGAATTGAGATGTACGTGTGACCGCGCGGAACGGTACAACCCCGAGGCCCGCCCTGACCACGACGAACAGGATCGTGACAGGCTGGACCGGTGGCGAAGGCAGCGAAATCCGGTGGGTCGGGCCGCCGGCCCCCACTGGCCGCAACGCTGCGCCGCGTCGAGAGCCGCGCCGGGGCCCTGGCCAGCGCCAGCGTCGCCCGCATGGACGAGACCCTGCCGTGGTTCCGGGCCCTGCCCGCCGACCAGCGCTCCTGGGTGATGCTCGTCGCACAGGCCGGCGTGCGCTCGCTGGTGGAGTGGCTGCGCTCCGGCGGCACCGCGGCCGGCACCCAGGAGATCTCCGACGAGGTCTTCGCCGCCGCGCCGCGCGCGCTGGCCCGTTCGATCACGCTGACCCAGACCGTCCAGCTGGTCAAGGTCACCATCGACGTCGCCGAGTCCGAGGTCGCCAGCCTCGCCGCCGCGGGCGAGGAGGAGGCGCTCGAACTGGCCATCCTCAAATTCTCCCGGGAGATCGCCTTCTCCGCAGCCCGGGTCTACGCCCGCGCCGCCGAGTCGCGGGGCGCCTGGGACGCCCGGCTTCAGGCGCTGCTGGTCGACGCCCTGCTGCGCGGCGACTCCTCCGACGTGCTCGCCAGCCGGGCCGCCGCGCTCGGCTGGGCGGACGCGCCGCCAGTGGCCGTGGTCGTCGGGCGCTCGCCCGGCGGCGACATCACCGCGGTGCTGCACACCGTCTACCGGGCCGCCCGGCGCGCCCGGGTCGAGGTCATCGGCGGAGTGCACGGCGACCGCCTGGTAATCGTCATGGGCGGCGCCGCCGATCCGCTCGCCACCGCCGGGCAGCTCGCGGCCAGCTTCGGCGAGGGGCCGATCGTGGTCGGGCCGGCAGTGCCGTCGCTGGACCACGCCACCGAGTCGGCCCGGGCCGCCCTGGCCGGCTTCCGGGCCGCGCCCGCCTGGCCCGGCGCGCCCACCCCGGTCGCCGCCGACGACCTGCTGCCGGAGCGCGCCCTGGCCGGGGACTCCGAGGCCCGGCGGGCGCTGCGGCACGACGCGTACGGCGCGGTCGTCCGGGCCGGCGGCGGTCTGCTGGAGACGCTGGACGCGTTCTTCGCCGCCGGCGGGGTACTGGAGAGCGCGGCCCGCGAACTCTTCGTGCACCCGAACACCGTGCGGTACCGACTCCGGCGGGTCGCCGAGGTGACCGGACTGTCCCCCTTGGACGGGCGGGACGCCTTCGCGCTGCGGCTCGCGCTCGCCATCGGCCGGCTCGACCCTGCGAGCTAAATCACTGCCGGGCCGGGCCGGATCTGAAAGATCGTTAAGCACTCGAGGTGCCCATAATTCACCCCAAAACCGGACATTTTTCGGGAGTGTTTGTAGGAAAGCTACAACGCCGGTCGTAGGGTTTGGTCTCGTGCAGCAACCCCGGAACCTGCCCCCATCCGGAAGAGTCACCAACGTGCTCGCAGTTCTCTCACCCGGCCAGGGTTCCCAGAAGCCCGGCTTCCTCTCCTCGTGGCTCGACCTGCCCGGCGCCGAGGCCCGCCTCCGCTGGTGGTCGGCGCTGGCCGGCGTCGACCTGATCCACCTCGGCACCCAGGCCGACGCCGACGAGATCCGGGACACCGCGCGCACCCAGCCCCTGCTCGTCGCCGCCGCCCTGCTCGCCGCCGAGCACCTGCCGATGTACGACGTCGGCCTGGTCGCCGGTCACAGCGTCGGCGAGCTGGCCGCCGCCGCCCTCGCCGGCGTGCTGCCCGCCGAGGCCGCGATCACCCTCGCCGGGGTCCGCGGCCGCGAGATGGCCGCCGCCTGCGCCCTCGAGCCCACCGGCATGTGCGCGGTCCTCGGCGGCGACACCGACGAGGTCATCTCCGCGATCGGGAAGCACGGGCTGTACCCGGCGAACCGCAACGGCGCCGGCCAGATCGTCGCCGCCGGCGCGCTGGACGCGCTCGCCAAGTTCGCCGCCGAGCCACCGGCCAAGGCGCGGATCATCAACCTGCCGGTCGCCGGCGCGTTCCACACGCCGTACATGGCGCCCGCCGAGCGGGCCCTCAACGCGGTGGCCGGCGGCGTCACCGTCGCCGATCCGACCCGCATCCTGCTGTCGAACCTGGACGGTGCGGCCGTCGTCCACGGCCGCGAGATGCTGCAACGCCTGATCCGGCAGGTCACCGCCGGAGTCCGCTGGGACCTGGTGATGCGGACCCTGCGCGACCTCGGCGTCACCGGCATCATCGAGCTGCCGCCGGCCGGCACCCTGGCCGGCCTGGCAAAACGCGAGCTCAAGGGCGACGATGCCCCGGAGATCGTCACGCTGAACACCCCGGACGACCTGGCCGCCGCCCGCGACCTGATCGCCCGGCACGGCACGGTGTCCACCCACGAGCCGACCCCGCTGTTCCGGGTCGTGGTGGCGCCCAGCGCCGGCGTGTTCCAGCCCGCCGGGGACCTGATCGAAGGCGCCGACGTGCGCGCCGGTCAGGTCGTCGGCCAGGTGGTGACCCGCCAGGGACCGGTGGAGATCGCCGCGCATGGCGCCGGCGTGCTCACCGAGTGGCTGGCCCACCACGACGACCCGGTGGCCCCCGGCCAGCCGGTCGCCCGCATCGGCGGACTGCTGCAATGAGCCTTCCTCAACCTGGCTTCGCCGGGCAATGCCGCCCTGGCCACGTCGGCAGAGGTTCAGTGATCCAGTCCGCCGCGATCGAAGGAGCAAGACGATGAACGCGGGTTCCCGCATCGTCGCGATGGGTCACTACCAGCCCTCGCGCGTGATCACCAACGACGACCTCGCGGAGATCGTCCAGACCAACGACGCGTGGATCAGGGACCGGGTCGGCATCGCCGAGCGCCGCGTCGCCGACGCCGAGTCCGTCGCCGACATGGCCACCTTCGCCGCGGAGAAGGCCCTGGCCGGTTCCGGGCTCTCCGCCGCCGACATCGACATGGTGGTCGTGGCGACCTGCTCCTCGATCGACCGCTGCCCGAACGTGGCCACCCGGGTCGCCGCCCGGCTGGGCATCGCCGCCCCGGCGGCGATGGACCTGAACACGGCGTGCTCCGGCTTCTCGTACGCGCTGGGCACGGCCGACCACGCCATCCGCGCGGGCGCCAGCCGCAACGCGATCGTCATCGGCGCGGAGAAGCTGTCCGACATCACCGACTGGACCGACCGCACCACCGCCGTGCTGTTCGGCGACGGCGCGGGCGCGGCCGTGGTCTCCGTGGCCCCCGAGGGCGAGCCGGCCGGCGTCGGCCCGGTGCTCTGGGGCTCGGCGCCGGAGAAGGGCGACGTGCTGCGGATCGAGGGCTGGCAGCCGTACATCCAGCAGGAGGGGCAGAGCGTCTTCCGGTGGGCGACCACCGCGCTGGCGCCGTTCGCGCTGCAGGCCTGCGAGCGTGCCGGCGTCCGGCCGGACGAGCTCGCGGCGTTCGTGCCGCACCAGGCCAACACCCGTATCATCGACGGCATCGTGAAGCGACTCGGCCTGGGTCCGAACGTCGTCATCGCCAAGGACCTGATCGAATCCGGCAACACCTCCGCGGCGAGCGTGCCGCTGGCCCTGTCCAAGCTGGTCGAGCGGCGCGAGGTGCCCTCGGGCGCCCCGGTTCTGCTCTTCGGCTTCGGCGGCGGCCTCACCTACGCGGGACAGGTCATCCGCTGCCCGTAATAAGGCTGGATACTGTCCGCGATTACCCCCACCACCGAAAGGAACCCACCGCAATGGCAACCCGCGCTGAGATCACCTCTGGCCTCGCCGAGATCCTCGAGGAGGTCGCCGGGGTGAACCCGGACGACGTCGCCGAGGAGAAGTCCTTCACCGACGACCTGGACGTCGACTCGCTGTCCATGGTCGAGGTCGTGGTGGCCGCCGAGGAGAAGTTCGGCGTCAAGATCCCCGACAACGAGGTCCAGAACCTCAAGACCGTGGGCGACGCCGTCTCCTTCATCGAGGCGAATCACTGACATGAGCAGAACAGACGTCGTCGTCACCGGGCTCGGCGCGACGACCCCGCTTGGCGGGGACGTCGCGTCCACCTGGGACGCCATGCTTGCCGGCCGCTCCGGGGTGAGTGTCCTCACCCAGGAGTGGGCCGAGCAGCTGCCCGTACGCATCGCCGCACAGCTCGCGGTCGACCCCTCCGAGGTCATCGAACGCGTCAAGCTGCGCCGGCTCGACCGCTCCGAGGCGATCGCACTGATCGCCGCACACCAGGCCTGGGCCGACGCCGGCCTCAAGGACGCGGGGCTCGACCCCGAGAGGCTCGCCGTCAGCTTCGGCAGCGGCATCGGCGGCGCGCAGACCATGCTGCAGCAGGACGACATCCTGGAGGCCTCCGGGCCGCGCCGGGTCAGCCCGCACACCGTGCCGATGCTGATGCCCAACGGCCCCGCCGCGTGGGTCGGCCTCGAGCTCGGCGCCAAGGCGGGCGTCCACTCGATGGCCAGCGCCTGCGCGACCGGCGCCGAGGCGCTCTCCCTCGGCCTGGACCTCATCCGCTCCGGCCGGGCCGACGTGGTCATGGCCGGCGGCACCGAGGCCGTGATCCACCCACTGCCGATCGCCGGCTTCGCCTCTATGCGGGCCATGTCCACCCGCAACGACGCGCCCGAGAAGGCCTCCCGGCCCTGGGACAAGGGCCGCGACGGCTTCGTGCTCGGTGAGGGCGCCGGCGCGCTCGTGCTCGAGCGCGCCGACCACGCCGCCGCCCGCGGCGCCCGGGTGTACGCCCGGCTCGCCGGCGCCGGCATCACCTCCGACGGCTACGACATCGTGCAGCCGCACCCCGAGGGCGCGGGCGCGATCCGGGCCATCGCCAAGGCGCTCGCCGACGCGGACGTCGCCAAGTCCGACATCGTGCACGTCAACGCGCATGCCACCTCCACGCCGGTCGGTGACATGGCCGAGGTCGCCGCGCTGCGGATCGCCATCGGCGACCACCCCGTCCTCACCTCGACCAAGTCGATGTCCGGGCACCTGCTCGGCGCGGCCGGGGCGCTGGAGTCGATCGCCACGATCCTGGCGATCCGCGACAGCGTCGTTCCGCCGACCATCAACCTCGACGACCCGGACGACTCGCTGGCGCTGGACGTGGCCGCACACAAGGCCCGTCCGCTCGACATCCCGGCGGCGCTGAACAACTCGTTCGGCTTCGGCGGCCACAACGTGGCCCTGGTCTTCACCCGTGCGTGATCGTTCGTTGAATCGGAGAACGCCGTGACCTTGACCTCGAATCCGGCCGACGCCGTCGCCGTCGACCACCGCGATCCGGAGGGGCGCCTGCGGGCGGTCTTCGACGCCGGCACCCTGCGCCTGCTCGCCCCCAAGGACGACTCCGGCGTGCTGTGGGCGCGCGGCGAGGTCGACGGCACACCGGCGATCGCCTTCGCCACCGACGCCACCCGGATGGGCGGTGCCATGGGCGTCGAGGGCTGCCAGCACGTCGTCGACGCGATCGACACCGCGGTCCGCGAGCGGGTGCCGGTGCTCGGTCTCTGGCACTCGGGCGGCGCCCGGCTCGCCGAGGGGGTCGTCGCCCTGGACGCCGTGGGCCAGGTGTTCGCGGCGATGGTGCGCGCCTCGGGGCGCGTGCCGCAGATCTCCGTGGTGCTCGGCCCGGCGGCCGGCGGCGCCGCTTACGGGCCGGCGCTGACCGACATTGTGATCATGAGCAAGGCCGGCCGGATCTTCGTGACCGGGCCCGAGGTGGTCCGCAGCGTCACCGGCGAACAGGTCGACATGGAGCGCCTCGGCGGTCCCGAGCCGCACGGCCGCCGCTCCGGCGTCGTGCACATCACCACCAAGGACGACGAGAGCGCGCTGGCCGAGGCCCGCAAACTCACCGTCCTGCTCGGCCGCCAGGGCCGGCTCACCCCGGCGGACGTCGCCGAGGGCGCCGATGGGGACCACGACCTGACCAAGGCGATGCCGGCCGAGGCCAACCGGGCGTACGACGTGAAGCCGGTGGTCAAGGCCCTGCTCGACGAGCCCGGCGTGGAGCTGCACGCCAAGTGGGCGCCGAACATCTCCACCACGCTGGGCCGCTTCGGCGGCCGCACGGTGGGCGTCATCGCCAACAACCCGCTGCGCCTCGGCGGGTGCCTGGACGCGTCCAGCGCCGAGAAGGCGGCCCGGTTCGTGCGGATGTGCGACTCGCTGGGCGTGCCGCTGATTGTGCTGGTGGACGTGCCCGGCTACCTGCCCGGCGTCGGCCAGGAGTGGGACGGCGTGGTGCGCCGCGGCGCGAAGCTGCTGCACGCCTTCGCCGAGGCGGTCGTGCCCCGGGTGACGCTGGTGACCCGCAAGGCGTACGGCGGCGCGTACATCGCGATGAACTCCCGCGCCCTCGGCGCAACGGCCGTCTTCGCCTGGCCGAGCGCCGAGATCGCGGTCATGGGCGCGAGCGCGGCCGTGAACATCCTGCACCGCAAGCAGCTGGCGGCGGCACCGCAGGAGGGTCGCGAGCCGCTGCGCGAGGCGCTCGTCCAGGAGCAGCTGAAGACGGCGGGCGGCGTCAACCGCGCGCTGGAGATCGGCGTGGTGGACGACGTGGTCACGCCCGAGCAGACCCGCCGGCGCATCGCCGAGGCGCTGGCGGCGGCCCCGGCCGCGCGCGGCGCGCACGGTAACATCCCGCTCTGACGGCAGGCGACAAACAGGGGCGTCCCGGCCGGGGCGCCCCTTCTGCCGTCTCCTCCCGCTACGGCGACACGATGACCTTGCCGTGCACGCCGCCGGCCTCCGCGAGCCGGTGCAAGTCCGGCAGGTCCTCCCGCCGCGACCCCGGCGTGTGCGAAGACCGCCTGCCAGGCCGTCAGCGCCGCCAGCGGCAGCGCGGCCGCGTCGGCGAGCGCGACGGAGGCCGGCGCGGGCACCACGGCCGCGGCCGGCGCCACCGCGAACCCGGCGGCCGCACCGGATTCCAGCATCGCCACGACCGGCTCGCCGTCCACGGTGCCCGCCACGTCCCAGCCGAGGGTCAGCGGCAACTCGACCGGCAGCAGCCGCGCCAGGCGCCCCGAGGCAGTGCCGTCTCCGTCGGGTTGAACGAGGTGGCGGCCACCCGCAGGAGCACCTCCCCGGGCCCGGAACCGGCACCGGGATCGCCCTGGGCTTCCAGGTGGTTCTGAGCGGCTCCTGCTGGCTGCTGCCGCGCGGGGGCGCCGACGGCCGTGCGCTGCGACCGCGGGCGACGTGGTGTTCCGGCCGTACGGACGCGCACACGCGCTGGTCAGCTCGCCCGAGATCGCACCGGCGCCGTGCGGGGGGTGAGCCCGGGCCGCCCTGGACGGTCGCCTCCCTGGCGGCGCGCGCCGGCCGTTCGCGGGCATCGTTCGCGCGGCGCTTCACCACGCTGGTCGGCCGCCCGCCGCTCGGCTACCTCACCTGGTGGCGGATGACGCGGGCGGCCCGGCTGGTACGCGACTCCGACGCCACCGTCGCCGCGATCGCCCGCCGGGTCGGGTACCGCTCGGAGTTCGCGTTCGCCACCCGTTCCGGCGACACCACGGCAGCGCGCCCGGTCGCTACCGCCGGATCACTTGACGCAGGCGCTCCGCGGCAGGGTGCTCACCGGCACCGGGGACCGTCCCGGCGCCGGTGCCTTGCCGGCCAGCACGTTCGCCAGCGCGGCCAGGGCGAGCGGGCTCGACGAGTACGTGGCGAGCAGCGTCGGCGACCGCGAGCCCGCCAGCAGGTACGGGGTGTCCATCATGGCCGTCACCGCCGCCTCCATGCTCAGATCGGTCAGCCGGTCGCCGTAGCCGACGAGGTGCACGACCGTGCCGCCGGCGGCCTGCACCTGCACGCCCGCGGCCTGCAGCGCCTTGACGAGGGCGACCCGCGCCGCCTCCCGGCCGCCGGAGGCGCTCACGGTGACCGGCCCGCTGACCAGCGGGCCGGTGCAGGCGCCCCGGAAGATGGTGACCGCCGCCGCGTCGGCGTCGGAGACGGCCTTCTGGTGCGCGTCCGACGCGACTGTGGACAGCTCGGGCTGCGGCCTGGCGCCCCGGAACTTCAGCGTGAGGATGCGGGTGGCCGCCTCGACGAGCCGCTCGCGCTTGAGGGTGCCGTTCGCGAGCGCGGCCAGGATGCCGTCCCGGGCGCCGGCCAGGTTCGGCGGCATGAGCAGCATGTCGTTGCCCGCGTTCAGGGCGCGGACGGCCGCCTCGCCGGGCGGCCATTTCATGGCGGGCGCCATGTTCATCGCGTCGGTGATCGCGACGCCGGTGAACTTCAGCTCGGTCCGGAGCAGATCCGTCATGATCTTGTGGGAGAAGGTCGCGGCCACGCCCTTGTCGAGGGACTCGACGTCGAGATGGCCGGACATGACCACTCCGGCGCCCGCGTTGATGCCCGCGGCGAACGGCGGCAGGTCCTCGGCCGCCAGCTGCCCCTTCGACTGCGCGACCACCGGCAGGCCGTCGTGGCTGTCCCCGGTCGTGTGCCCGTGGCCGGGGAAGTGTTTGAGGGCCGCCGAGACCCCGGCGCCCTGCATGCCGCGGACGGCCGCCGGCACCTGTGCGGAGTTCGCCTTCGGGTCGGCGCCGAACGAGCGGGAGCCGATCACGGAGCTGCCCTGCGGCCCGAGCGTGTCGGCGACCGGAGCGAAGTTGAGGTTGACACCCATCGCCGCCAGCTCCTCGCCGGCGGCGCGCCAGGCGCCCTCGGTCAGGTCCGGCCGGCCGGCGGCGCCGAAGGCCATCGCGGACGGCAGCAGCGTGACGCCCTGCCTGATCCGGGTGACCACGCCGTATTCCTGGTCGGTGCCGATCAGCAGCGGCGCCCCGCCGGGAAGCTGGGTCGCGGCCCGCTGCAGCCCGTCGGTCAGGGCGCGGACCTGCTTCGGGTTCTCGACGTTCGTCGCCGGGTTGGTGGCGCGGGTCGGGTCGTCGGGGGTGAAGCCGACCAGGATCAGGCCACCGAGCCGGAACTTCGCGATCATCTCGGCCGGGGTGTCGACGCCGGCGAGGTTCTGGTTGCCCGCGGCGGCGGTCTTGTCGACCCGGTCGGCCGCGTCGCCGTACGCGTAGGGCATCAGGACCTGGCCGGCCAGGTCCGCGTCGGTGAAGGTGCCGACCGCGGCCCGCGCCAGGGTGGCGGGGTCGCCGGTCGGGCGCGGCGCCACGCTCGACGACGGCGCCACGATCGCCGGGGACGCGCTCCCGGGTGCGGGCGGCGGCGCCGGGGGCGCGTCGCTGCCGCACCCCACCAGCATCGCCAGGGGTACGGCCACAGCCACGCGAAGCGCCCTATTCACGGCCGCCATTGGATCAGCTCCCGGCAACTTCGACAAACGGCGTCGTCCGGGGCCGCGGATGCTACCCCGGCGCTTACCCCACGCGGGTCAGCAACGTTACCGGCGCGCCGTCACCGGCGTAGCGGTACGGCTCGAGTTCAGCATCCCAGGCGGTGCCGAGCGCCTTCTCCAGGGCGTGCGAGAGCGCCTCGGGAGCCCTGGCGGCGGCCATGATGGCCCGCAGCCGGTCCTCGCCGATCTGGATGTCACCGGACGCCCCGATGGTGCCGCGGAACAGGCCGCGGCCGGGTACGTGCATGAACCGCTCCCCGTCGACGCCGGGGCTAGGTTCCTCGGTGACCTCGAAACGGATCATCGGCCACTGCCGGAGGGCAGCAGCCAGTTCCGCGCCGGTCCCAGGCCGTCCGGTCCAACTGCACTCGGACCGCCGCATGCCGGGGTCGACCGGCTGCGCAGTCCAGTGCAGGTTGACCGCCGCCGTCAGGACGCGCGCGATCGCCCACTCGACGTGCTGGCACACGGCGAGTGGAGTCGAGTGGACGTATACGACGCCACACGTTGGCACGGTGACCTCCCGGAGACCGAGGTGCGTCTTCCCCTACGACCTCGACCGCGGTTGATCGTGCTCCATGATGCCGGGTGGTACTGATGGTGCGCCAGAGAAACCGCAATATCGACATGTGCAGGGCCGCAGCGACACACCTGACCTAACGGCCGAACCCGCTCCGGCGGTGCGGCCATGCGGGTGTCGTGTAGGCTTGCTGCGGCATTTTCTGCCGACAAACTTTGCCGAGAATCATTAGCTAGGAGTACCGCCGTGGCGAGCAACACCTCTAAGACCGCCCGCGCATCAGTCCGCGCCGGCCAGGCCGGCAAGGGCGACGCCCTGAGTGTGCTCGGCGAGTTCAAGTACCTCATCCCGCTCGCCGAGGGCCGCTTCGCGTACGTGCGCAACCTCACCAACGGCAAGACCCACCACCTCCGGACCGACTCGGACGCCTTCGTCGAGGAGATCCGCACCCTCGCGGCCGCCGGCCACGGCACCAAGATCCGCGCCGAGCTCGCCTCGCTCAACGAGTCGTTCCCGAAGCACGGCTGGAACACCACCGAGAAGCGCCTCGAGGACGCCGGCGTCTTCGCCGGCTGAGCACGCGACCGCGAAGGCGTTCCCCGGGCCTGATCGCCCGGGGAGCGCCTTTTTGCATCCACCGAAGATCAAGACAAGTTGATCAGGCCGCCGGGCGCCCGGATCAGCTCAACAGGTCGACCCAGCCGGTGTCGAGGTCGTAGACCGCGCCGGCCACCGCGACCCGGCCCTCGGCGATCGCGCCCGGCACGCCGGTGACGTCCCGCATCCGGCGGACCGTGCGGGTCACGTGCGCGCGCATCGCCTTGGCGACGACCTCCGGGTCGTCCAGGCCGACCGCCTGCACCGCCGGGGTGATCTCATCGATCAGGTAGCCAACGTCGCCGTCGGGCCGGTCACCCGTGCGCAGTGCCTTGACCGTCGCGTCCACGGCACCGCAGCGGACGTGACCCAGGACCATCACCAGCGGCACCTTGAGCGCGGAGACGGCGAAGCCGACCGAGCCGAGCACCGCGCGGTCCATCACGTGCCCGCCGGAGCGGATCACGCAGATCGATCCGAACGTCTGGTCGAAGATCGCTTCCAGCGGCACCCGCGAGTCGATGCAGCCGAGCACCACCGCGTGCGGCAGCTGCCCGCCCGAGGCCGCGGCGGCCGCCGAGACCTCGTGGCCGTGCTCGGGGCGGCCGCTCACGAAACGGCGGTTACCGGCGATCAGCGCCGCAAGCGCGTCCGCGGGGCGGACTATGCGCTCGCGCGCCGGGTCCGGGGCGGGGGAAGGGGCAGGCACGGCCACCGGGGTGGCCTGTTGGGCAGGCGAGGAACCCGTCATACGACCGATTCTCTACGAGTGACGGGCTCCCGACAGGCGATGCGAGCTACATCACCCCCGCCGTACGATGACACTGAACGACCGTTCAGCGCAAGATCCGGATGGCCGAGTGGCAATTCCGACGATCGCGCGTGATGCTTATTACCCGTGGGTACGACGGGGGCCGTGCGAATCACGGAGGTGCCCATGTCCGAGCGCTCGAAGCTCATGCTTCCAGACCGCGTCCGGTTGAACGTCGAGACGAGCGGGCCGGCGGACGCGCCGGTCACCGTCGTGCTGCTGCACGGCTGGTGCCTCGATCGGCGTACCTGGCATTACCAGCTCAGCGCCCTCGAGGCCACGGACGCCCGGGTGGTCACGTACGACGCCCGGGGGCACGGGCGCTCGTCGGCGACCCGGCGGCACTCCGCCACCCTCCGGCAGCTCGGCGACGACCTGGCCGAGGTGCTGCGGGTGTATGCGCCCGAGGGCCCGGTCGTGCTGGTCGGCCACTCCCTGGGCGGCATGACGATCATGGAGTACGCCGACTCGCACCCGGACGACTTCGCCGCGCGGGTGGCCGGGCTGGTCTTCGTGTCGACGACGGCCGAGGGCGCCACGCACACCAGCTACGGGCTGCCCACCGGGCTGACCTCCATCCTGCGGGCCGCCGAGACCACCGGCGCCGGGCTGCTCGCCCGCCTCGGCGTGTGGCGCCCGCACCGGGCGATGCTGCCGGCCCTGCGCCCCGCCGTGCGCTGGCTGCTCTTCGGCGACGGCTTCCGCTCCGGCGACCTGGACATCACCATGTCGGCGTTCGGGTGGGCGTCGCTGCGGTCGATCGGCGGGTTCCGCGCGTCGGTCGGCGCACAGCAGCGGCTGGAGACCCTCGCGGCGCTGGGCGACGTGCCGGCGGCCGCGTTGGTCGGCGACCGGGACCGGCTGACCCCGCCGCCGTGCGCGGAGTCGATCGCCGAGGCCCTGCCGGGCACCCAGCTGACGGTCTTCTCCGGCGCCGGCCACATGCTGATGATGGAACGACCCTTCGAGGTCTCCGCGGCGGTGCTGGCGGTGGCGGCGCGCGCCGCGAAGACCCCGCCGGAGCGCCGCCGGGACCGGGACCGCCGGATCGGCTTCGAGCAGGCCGCCTGAGCCCCCGGCCCGCCGCCGCCGGGCGGCCGGGCCGGGTTCTCCCCGCGATTTCCCAGGTCAAGCGTTTGCGGGCGTGCCGCCGTCGACGTGGATACCGCAACAGGAGTAAGTTCGATTGCCCCCTGGCGCCGGTGCCGGGCGGCGTCAGCACGCGGAACACCAGCGGGGAGCACAACCGACTTGAGCGACGCCACCGTTCTGCAGCAGGAGATCGCGGTCGAGCAGGAGCATGTCGACCGGGTCTACACCCGGCTCGCCGAGCTTCGTAAGGACGCGTCCCGGGCCGAGAAGGAGGGCTACCAGCTCGCCGGGGTCGGCACCTTCGGCGCGCTGGTCGAGCGCGACGCGATGGTCTACCACCGCGCGCGGCGCCGGCACGCCCTGGACGCCGAGTACGAGGGACTCGTCTTCGGCCGCCTCGACCTGGGCACCGGCGCGGTGCACTACGTGGGCCGCATGGGCATCCGCGACGAGAACTCGCAGTCGCTGGTGGTGGACTGGCGGGCGCCGGCCGCGGCGGCGTTCTACCGGGCCACCCCGGCCGACCCGCTGGGGGTGGTCCGGCGCCGGATGATCCAGTCCACCCGCGAGCGGGTCACCAACATCGAGGACGACCTGCTGGACCCGGAGGCCGCGCCCGCGGACATGCGGGTCGTCGGCGACGGCGCGCTGCTGGCCAGCCTCTCCAAGGCCACCGGTCGGGGCATGCGCGACATCGTCGCGACCATCCAGCGCGAGCAGGACGACGCGATCCGCTCCCCCGCCTCGGGCGTGACGATCGTGACCGGCGGCCCCGGCACCGGCAAGACCGCGGTGGCGCTGCACCGGGCGGCGTACCTGCTCTACGCCGACCGCGGCCGGTTCGCCGGCGGCGGCATCCTGGTGGTCGGCCCGTCCGGGGTGTTCGTCAACTACATCGCGACGGTGCTGCCGTCGCTCGGCGAGGACACGGCGACGCTGCGCTCGCTCGGCTCGCTGGTCTCGGGCTACGACGCCGCCCGGACGGACCCGACCGACGTGGCGGCGCTCAAGGGCTCGCTGCGGATGCGCCGGGTGCTCGAGCGCGCCTCGCACGACGCCGTGCCCGGCGGACCGACCGAGCTGCGGCTGCTCTACCACGGCGCCCTGCTGCGCCTGGACGGCAACGACCTGGACCGGATCCGGCGCAAGGCGCTGCCGCGCGGCGCCCGCCGCAACGAGGTGCGCGGCACCGGCTTCGACCGGCTCTTCGACGCGCTCTGGGCGCAGGCCAAGGGTTCCGTCCGCAACCTGCCGGAGAAGCGGGAGTTCGAGTCCGAACTCGCCGATCGCGGCGACTTCCGGGACTTCCTGCGGGCCTGGTGGCCGCGGCTCACCCCGATGCGGGTGCTGCGCTGGCTGGCCGAGCCGGCCCGGCTGCGGGCGTACACGAACGGGCTGCTGTCGCGCGAGGAGATCGCGCTGCTGCAGGGCGCGTTCGACGGCCTGGCCACGCAGGGCCCGAGCATCGCCGACGTGGCGCTGCTGGACGAGCTGGACGAGCTGATGGGCCGCCCGCGGCAGCCGCAGCGCAAGAAGGGCAACCCGTTCCACATCCGCGACGGGGTGCAGGAGGTCAGCACGTTCGCGGACCGGCAGGCGGCGTCGCGCGCCCAGGTGGTACGCGACGAGGACTACCGCGACTACGCGCACGTGGTCGTCGACGAGGCGCAGGACGTGTCGCCGATGCAGTGGCGCATGATCGGCCGGCGGGGCGCGTACGCATCGTGGACGGTCGTCGGCGACCCGGCGCAAACGGCCTGGTCCGGCGACCCGGAGGAACTGGACCGCTCGCGCGACCGGGCGCTCGGCTCGCGGCGCCGCAACACCTACTCGCTGACGACCAACTACCGGAACTCGTCGGAGATCTTCGCGGTCGCCGCCCGGGTGATCCGCACGATCATGCCGGACCTGCCGCTGCCGTCGGCGGTACGCAGCACCGGCGTCGAGCCGGTCGACCTGGTCGTCGGCGCCGCGCAGCTGCCGGACGCGGTGCGGGAGTCCGCCGAGAAGCACCTCTCCGACGTGGACGGCACGATCGGCGTGATCACGCCGGTGCCGCGGCGGGACGAGATCGCGCGGTGGGTCGCCGGGCTGCCCGAGCGGATCCAGGTGGTGACCGCGCTGGAGGCCAAGGGCATGGAGTACGACGCGGTCGTGCTGGTCGAGCCCGCCGAGATCGCCACGGACGCCAGCGGCACCCGCACCCTCTACGTGGCCCTGTCGCGGGCCACCCAGCGCCTCACGACGGTGGGCACCCGCGACTGGACCACCCCCTAGGGCCGCGGGACGGCGACCGCCGTGTACGGCGTGGTCGGCGTCGGCGTCGTGGTGAAGCGGGCGTTCGGCAGGTAGAAGCGCTTGCCGTACTCCGCGATGGTGGTCGGCACATCGAAGCGCGGGTCGGTGGTGCGGCTGACGACCTCGCCCCGGGTGGCGTGCCGGTCGAGCTGGATCCGGGTGATCACGTTGAGCCGGTTCTGCACGACGTAGAGCGTGCATCCGCGCAGCCACATGCCGTCGCCGTTGGGCACGGACCCGCCGCCCAGGTCGATCTCGGTGGTCACGCCCGCGTACGACGTCCGGAACAGCTTGCCGGTGCCGGACTGCACGATGATCAGACCGCGGCCGTCCGGCGTTGCGGTGATGCCGTTGGCGTTGATGCCGGCCTGATGCACGATGGCGCCGGTCAGCGGCACCCGGGTCGCCTCGGCGGGGAGGCTGCCGCGGCGGTCAAGCGGGAGCTTGAAGAGCACCGGGTTGGCCGAGTCGGTGAACCAGGCGGCGCCGCCGGTGAGGACGACGTCGTTGATGAACGCCGTGCCGCTCTGCAGGGCGTAGGACTTCAGCACCGCGCCGGTGCCGGCGTTCAGCACCCGGGCGTCGCCGCCGTTGCCGCCGGCGACGAAGAGCCGGTTGCGGCCGTCGAGCTTGAGACCCAGCGACGGCGTGCCGGGGCCCTGGCTGATCACCTCGCCCCGGCCGGTGCCGAGGCTGACCCGGTAGATGTCGCCGTCGACCCGGGAGCCGAAGTAGGCGTACGGGAGCCTGCCGATGGCGATGCCCTCGGGCTGGAAACCGTCGGGCAGCGCGATGGTGGCCGGCCCCGGTGCACGATGTGCGGCTCCCGCAGGGGTGGCACCGATGACGACCGCGAGTGCGGCCGCGGTGACGAGCGCGAGAATACGTCTGGACACGGGCGTTTCCTTCCAGGCGGGTTCGGTCTGTCGACACCCTGTACCCCGGTAATGGCAACCGAGTTCAACTTGCATATATAGCGATGTGAACATATATTGGCCGGGGTTCCGCGGAGCATCGGAAAGGTAGGACCCATCATGGGAGCCGGGCACGACCACGGAGGCCAGGCGCTGCGCGCCGGCGCGCGACACCGGTCCCGCCTCTGGTGGGCGGCCGGGCTACTGGCCGCGTTCATGCTGGTCGAGGCCGCCGTCGCCCTGCTGACCGGCTCGCTGGCGCTGCTCTCGGACGCCGGGCACATGTTCACCGACGTGCTGGGCATCGCGATGGCGCTGGCCGCCATCACCGCCGCCGGCCGGGCCGCCGTCGACTCGCAGCGCACCTTCGGGCTCTACCGGCTCGAGGTGCTCGCCGCCCTCGGCAACGCGCTGCTGCTGACCGGCGTCGCGATCTACGTGCTGATCGAGGCGCTCCGCCGCTTCTCCGATCCACCGCACGTGCCCGCCGGGCCGATGCTGGTGGTCGCGGTCAGCGGCCTGGTCGTCAACATCGTCGCGTTCCTGCTGCTGCGCTCGGGCGCCAAGGAGAGCCTGAACGTGCGCGGCGCCTACCTCGAGGTGGTCGGCGACCTGCTCGGCTCGGTCGGCGTGATCATCGCGGCCGGGATCATCGCGGTCACCGGCTGGTCGTACGCCGACCCGATCGTCGCCGTGATCGTGGCACTGATGATCCTGCCGCGCACGTTCGCCCTCGGGCGCTCGGCGGTGCGCATCCTCGTGCAGGCCGCGCCCGCGCACCTCGACGTCGCGGTGGTCCGGGACCGGCTCGCGGCCGTTCCCGGGGTGTGCGACGTGCACGACCTGCACGTCTGGACGCTCACCTCGGGCATGGACGTGGCCTCGGCGCACCTGAGCCTCGAGCCCGCCGCCGAGCTCGGCACGGTGCTGGCGACGGCCCGGGAGACGCTGCACGCCGAGTTCGAGATCGAGCACGCGACCCTGCAGGTCGAGCCGGTCACCGCCGGCGGAGCCTGCACACCGGCCGGCTGGTAGCAACCGCGGCGAAGCCACACGAGGGCGGTCGTGAGCTGCCTAGACTCCTCGATGACGCCAAAAGTGCGGGGGGACACCATGGCTCGGACCGTCATCCATCAGCCCAAGGTCGCCTGGGACGGCGCACGTGCGTTCGTCGGCGCCGCGGGCGGCCCGGAATACAGCGCACTCGCCACCGAGATGCTCGGCAAGCTCGGCACCGACTGGTACGGCGAACTCGCCAACACCCGCCAGCGGCTGCTCACCGCCTCGGTGGAGAGAGACGGCAACGAACACGCCATCGCCGACGTCGAGGCCGCCAGGTGGCGCGTACGCCTGGAGGACCTGATGCGCCGGCGCCCCGACCTGATCAGAGCGGTGCAGGAGCTGACCGAGGCCGTCGCCCGGTGACGGGGGCCCGGTAATCGCCGATCCCGACCGGCCGGGTGATCCGGCCGGCGCCGAGCCCGGCCGGCTAAATCGCGGATCCTGCCCGGCGGGGCGGACCGTCCGTAAGACTGGGCCCATGAGCCACAGAGGCGTCATGGTGTTCGTGCCCGCGCCCCAGCTGACCGTGACGCTCGAGCGGCAGAACGACCGGGCCGAGCTGCACGTGCACCCCGGCGGCCAGGGCGTCTGGCAGGCCCGGATGATCACCCTGCTCGGCGCGCAGGTCACCCTCTGCGCGGCCGTCGGCGGCGAGGTCGGCCGCGTGCTGGAGCCGCTGCTGAAGTTCAACGGCGTGACGCTGAAGACCATCAAGCGCGACTGGGGCACCGGCTGGTACGTGCACGACCGGCGCAGCGGCGAGCGTGAGGAGCTCGCCGAGGACCCCGGCCAACCGCTGTCGCGGCACGAGATGGACGAGCTGTACAGCCTCGCGCTGGCGGAGGGGCTGCGGGCGGGCATCGCCGTGCTCAGCGGGCCGGCGCATCCCTCGGTGGTGCCCGCCGAGGTCTACCGGCGGCTCGCCACCGACCTCGGCGCCAACGGCTGCAAGGTCATCGTCGACCTGTCGGGCGCGCACCTCACCGCCGCGCTCGAGGCCGGCCCGTACGTCGTCAAGGTCAGCCACGAGGAGCTCGTCCGCGACGGCATGGTCACGGACGACTCCGCCGGCTCGCTGACCAGGGCGCTGCACAGGCTGCACGAAGACGGTGCCGCGATGGCCCTGGTGTCCCGCGCCCACGAGGGCGCGCTCGCCCTGATCGAGGACCGGATGTACGAGGTGGACATGCCCAGGATGGTCGCCGCCGAGTCGCGCGGCGCGGGTGACTCGATGACAGCCGGCGTCGCGGCGGTGCTCGCCCAGGGCGGCACGCTGTGTGACGCTGTGCGTACCGGCGCCGCCGCCGGCGCCCTCAACGTCACCCGCCACGGGCTCGGCACCGGGCGCTTCGACGCGGTCCAGGTACTGACCGAGCGGGTGAAACTGACGCCCGTCGACACGAAGGTGCCGGTATGACGCCACGGATCTTGATCACCAACGACGACGGCATCGACTCGCCCGGGCTCCGGCACCTGGTCCGGGCCGCCGCGCGCCAGGGCCTCGACATCGTCGTCGCCGCCCCGCTCACCGAGGCGAGCGGCAGCAGCGCCGCCATCACGGCCGTCGAGCAGAACGGCAAGATCGTCGTTCAGCAGCGCGAACTCACCGGCGCGAAGAACGTTCCCGCGTACGGGGTGGCCGCGTCGCCCGCGTTCATCGTGCTGCTGGCCCTGCGCGGTGCGTTCGGGCCGCCGCCGACGATCGTGTTCTCCGGGGTCAACCGGGGCGCGAACGCGGGCGCGGCCGTCGTGCACTCGGGCACGGTCGGCGCGACGCTGACCGCCTCGCACGCGGGCCTGCACGGGCTCGCGGTCTCCCTGGACGTGCTCTCCGCCGACGGCACGGCGGAGAGCGGCGGCCAGGCCGCCAGCGACCTGGACAGGGCGGCCGACGAGAAGCGGCACTGGGAGAGCGCGGCCGGCCTGGCGATCAAGCTGCTGCCGACGCTGACCCACACCCCGGCCGGCACCGTGCTCAACCTGAACGTGCCCGACCTGCACGTCGACGGAATCCGCGGGCTGCGCCGGGCCGGGCTGGCCCGGTTCGGCCAGGTGCAGATGAGCATCGCGGAGGCGGGCGAGGGCTTCGTGCGCACCGCGGTGCAGGCCGCCGACGAGCCGATCGAGGCGGGTACGGACCTGGCCGCGCTGGCCGCGGGCTACGCGGTGGTGACACCGATCCGGTCGCCGGGCGAGGCCACGGACGTGACGTTCAACCTCGAGTCGATCGTGGTGCAGACGCCCGCGATCTAGTTGACGCTGGGCTCGGGCAGGCGCACGCCGTCCAGGATGCCCCAGAGCGCGAGGGCGACGGCCGCGCTGCGCGGGCGGTCCTCCGGCCGCTTCGCCATGCAGGCGCGGACCAGGTCGCGCAGCTCCGGCGGCAGGCCGGGGATGGTCAGGACCGGCGTCGGCGCCAGGTGTGCGACCCGGCCGGCGGCCACGATCGTGGCCGCGATCGCCGACGGGTACGGCGACCGGCCGGTCAGCATCTCGTAGAGCAGCACGCCCAGCGTGTACACGTCGTCCGAGGGCCGGGCGAAGGCCGTCTTCGGGTGCGAGGGCAGCCTGTGGTTGTCGCCGCGCACCACGATCGGCTGCGCGCCGGAGTCGCCGGTGCGCAGCGCGGCCGTGGCCAGTCCAAAGTCGATGATCTTGATGGCGGCCGCGCTGACCATCACGTTGCGGGCGGTCAGGTCGCGGTGCACCACGCCGCGGCGGTGCGCGACGGCCAGCACGTCGGCGGCCGTGGCGGCGATGCGGACGGCCTCGGGCCAGTCCAGCCGGCCGCCGGCCAGCCGCTCGGTCAGCGGCACCCCGGCCAGCAACTCGAACACCACGTACGGGACGACCGTGCCGTCCGGTAG
The DNA here is from genome assembly GCF_040648555.1 of Actinoplanes sp. NPDC049118. Classification (NCBI taxonomy): domain Bacteria; kingdom Bacillati; phylum Actinomycetota; class Actinomycetes; order Micromonosporales; family Micromonosporaceae; genus Actinoplanes; species Actinoplanes sp. NPDC049118. The sequence continues at coordinate 69,348 of NZ_JBEZDY010000031.1, read as the reverse complement.
CGGCGCCTCGCCGTACTCGAAGACGCGGGGCACGCTCGGGTGCCGCAGCCGGTCGGTGATGAGGGCCTCGCGCCGGACGTCCTCGCGGGCCCGGGGGTCGTCCGCCAGGCTCGGAGCCAGCACCTTGATCGCGAGCTTGCGGCCGCGCCGGGCGTCGACGGCCGAGTACACGGTCGAGACGCCACCCTGGCCGATGGCGCCGATCAGCACATATCGCCCGAGGATGGCGGTGCCCATCGGAAGTCGCGCCACGAATGGGCACTATTCCCTACCGCCGAGGGCACCGACAAGCCGTCTCAGAGATGGTTAAGACAATGATCAGTCGCGGTCAGGGCCGGGACACGAGGGGCCGATGGGACGGATCCGGACAATCGGTGCACGGCTCCGGCGCGCCGAAGAGCCCGAGCAGCCCGGTGACCCACAGCTGACGGTGCGCGAAACGGCTGGGGCGCGTGACCACCAGCTTGACGCCGCTGACGCTGGCCAGCTGGAACGCGGCCACCAGGGCACTGATGCCCACGGAGTCGATGAAGGCCACGGCGTGCATGTCGAGCTCGATGCGCTCGGGATGTCCGGCGGCGAGCCGCTCCGCCACGGCTTCCTTGATCTGGTACGCGTTCTCGACGTCGATCTCGCCGAACGGTGAGATCTCCACCACCCCACCGGGCAGCGTCGACGTCGTTATCGACAGCGTCACGCCAATACCTCCACCCGCCTGGGATACCCCAGGCGTCTTCTCCTCGAAACGAGAAACGGCCCGAACCGAGGCCGTTCTCATCCGGGGGGCAGCGGAGACCACCCCCGTCGGGTCCGGTGAAACTGCCTTGAACCGTGGTGCCCGAACCTGGCAGGTGGCTGAGTGCCACATATGAAACCGCAGCAAGCGTACCCAGCGATGTCCACCGTTTAATCCGTCGAGGCCGCGTCCACATCCGACCGGCTCCGGACATTCACCGGCATGTCGCTTTCTCGGCGCGGGGGGTTTGCTCCCGGCCGGGACGGGGCACCAATGCAGTCGGACACCCAACGCCGGTTCGGCGATCGCAGGAGGTAACGAGAAGATGTTCTCTCGCAGGAACACCGCCGAGCGCACCGCGGCACAGGCCTGGGACTACCTGGCGTCGGCGATGGCGACCGCGGGTGAGGGCGCCATGGACGCCGGCAGGCACACCGCCGACCTGGCCGGTACCGGCGCCTCCGCGGCGAGCTCGAAGGCGTCGAAGCTGGCCGGCCGGGCCGGCCGGAAGGGCAGCAGGCTGGCCGACAAGGCCGGCACCAGGCTGAGCGCGGTGAGCGACGAGGCGTGGGCACGGGCCAACCTGGCCGCGAACGCGCTGGCCGGCCGCAGGCCGGGCCTGCCGTGGGGCCTGATCGTCGGCGCCGGCCTGATCGGCGTCGCCCTGGGCTGGACCGCCGCGTCGACGGCACGGGCCGCCCTCGAGCGCCAGGCCGAGAACGAGGAGCTGGAGCGGGCGGAGCCGACCATGATCACCACTCCGGCGTACGACAACTGACGGTCCGTACGGCCGCGGCTTCCTGTCGCATCGCCAAGATCGTCGAGCTGACCGCGGCGGGCCGGATGCACCCGGCCGGCCTGCTGGCGTTCGAGACCCGCAAACCCGAACGGGTGGCGGCGCACTCATATGAGCAGCCCGCCGACGCGGTTCTCGACGAGCGGCAGACGGCGAGCTTCAAGAGCGAGGAGGGGGCATGGGAATGGTTCTCGGCGCAACCGGCCTCGTATCGCCGCGCGGCCGCACACTGGGTGGTCAGCGCCAAGCGGGAGGACACCCGGCAGCGGCGCCTCGCCCGGCTCATCACCGACTCGGCGGCAGGCCGGACGGTACCCCCCGCTGACCCGCCGGTAACCGATCATCGCGTCCGTTCCGCAACCCACCGACCTCGCCGGGAAGCATCGTGAATCTGTACAGTTGTGCCCGGCCGACAGCCCGGCCGGAGCCGGTAATGATCCGTCCGTGGCGACACCCGAGTAGATAGGTCCAGCTGGTGCTCAGTTCGGGAAGTCTCCTGGACAACCGCTACCGGTTGGACGAGCGCATCGCCACCGGTGGCATGGGTGACGTGTGGCGCGGCACCGACGTGGTGCTCGGCCGCACGATCGCCGTCAAGGTGCTGCGCACCGCCATGCTCGCCGACCCGGAGTTCGCCGCCCGCTTCTACGGCGAGGCGCGGATGATGGCCGCCTTCCGTCACCCCGGCGTCGTCGAGGTCTACGACTACAGCGCCGGCGACGCGAGCGACGAGGACAACTGCGCCTACCTCGTGATGGCTTTCGTCGACGGCGAACCGCTCTCCGCCCGGCTCAAGGACCAGGGCCGCCTCAGCGTGGCCGAGACCATGTCGATCGTGGCGCAGGCGGGCGACGCCCTGCACGCCGCACACGAGAACGGCACGGTGCACCGCGACGTCAAGCCCGGCAACCTGATCGTCAAGCCCAACGGCACCGTGATCCTGGTCGACTTCGGTGTGGCCCGCTCGGCCGCCGTCACCAGCGTGACCGGCCTCAACGCGATCGTCGGCACCGCCCTCTACATGGCGCCCGAGCAGGTCGCCAAGGGCAACGTCACCCCGGCGACGGACGTCTACGCGCTGGGCGCGGTCGCATACCACTGCATCGCCGGACACCCGCCGTTCGACGGCGACAACGCCCTGCAGGTCGCGCTGCGCCACCTGGAGGACGACCCGGAGCCGCTGCCGGCCAACGTGGTACCGCCCGCCGTGCGCGAGCTGATCAGCCGCGCGATGTCGAAGCACCCGGACGACCGGTTCGCCAACGCCGCCGAGTTCGCCGAGGCCGCGCTCGCCGCCGCGGGATCGCTCGATTGGCGCGGCCAGACCAGCGCCTCGATGACCGGCACGGCCCTGCGCCGCCCGTCGATGCTCAACCCCGCGACGGCCGCCACGACGCTGGGCGGCGCGTCGATGACCGGAACGGCCCTGACCCGGCCGATGAGCCCGGCCGCCGGTGGCCGCGTCCTGCCGGGGCAGCGCAACCTGCTCGAGGCCGCGCCGGCGCCGGCGACGGTCCCCCGCAGGCAGGGCCGTTCGAGGAACGAGCTCGCCGTGCTGTTCACGGTGATCGGGCTGTTCGTCCTCGCCGGCGGGCTGGCCCTGGCGATCTTCCTGCAGCGCAACGACGCCGACGCCGGTCAGAATTCCGACAAGGGTGTCGTGCCGGCCGCGCCGAGCGTCGACCCGGACGAGTCCGAGGAGCCCGCCGAGCCGACCGTGACCTCGACCCGGGGCCAGAACCAGCCGAACGGCGCCACCCCACGGCCGAACCGCACGACGCCACCGAGCAAGCCCGCGTCCGCCACGGCCTCCCCGACCGCCTCGGCGACGCCGACGGCGACGGCGACGACCCCGCCGGCGACCGAGCCGACCTCGACCACGCCGCCCACCACGATTCCGACGACCGAGCCGACCGGCCCGGCCGAGGGCGGCGACGGCGGGGGCAAGAACACCGGTAACTGAGCGCTCGACCCTCACACCGTGTCAGGCCCGAAGGTGAGGTGGACCTCGGCTTCACCCTGCAGCAGGTCCAGGCGCTGATCGACGAGAAGGTCGACCCCGGTGAGCTCCGCGCCCGCCTCGAGCTACGACGGGCCGGACATCAGCCAGGCGCTCAGCCCGCTGTATCCGCAGCTCATCGAGCGGTTGGAGAGCACGCCGCGTTCCCGATCACCGGCGACGTGCCGGCCGACCCGGGCTTCCAGGTGGTCGACCTGCCGGCGATCGAGCGGGCCGCCACCCTGCTGCACCACGGCCCGATGTCGGAGGCGTTCCGCACCGGCCAGCTGATCGCGAAATGGATCGACGACAGCGACTACCGGACGGTCGGCACCGGCTACGCCCGCGAGATCTACCTGGACTGCCCGATGCACGACCTGAGCAAGTGGATCACCGAGATGCAGGTGGCGGTGGCGCCGGCCACCTGACGGCGCCGGGCAGCACCGCCGGACGTACCGCGGGCGGGGGCCGCGGCCGGGCACGACCCGGCCGTTCGGCCACCGGCGCGCTCGTGCGGCAGTAGTACTCAACTCCAACGGCTGCACGCCGATGGGGTGGGCCACTGGCACGGCAATGCTCCCGAGCCGCTACCGGGAAAGGCCCCCCGCAATGACCTCGCAGGATCCGTACGGCCCACAGGAGTATCCGCAGTTCGCCACGGGCTACGCACAGTACCCGCCGGCGCAGGATCACTATGCGCCGGCGGTCTCCGCACCGCCCGCGGCCCACCCGGCCGACGGGTACCGGGCGGTGGCGTACCCGCAGGAGGGCGCGGCCGACTTCCCCGAGCCGGTGCCGTACCCGCAGCTGACCGTCGCCGGCGTCCAGGGCGGCGCCGCCGCCTACGCCCAGGGAGCGGCGCCGGTCGCCGAAGCTCCGCGGCACGGCGGCACCGCGGATGACGACGCCCGGCCGGAGACGAGCGGACTCCGGCTGCACGGTGTCCACCGCCAGGCCGGGGACCAACCGCACCCGGACGCCTACCCGCCGGCCGGCCAGACGCGGACCGCCACCTATCCCTCGCCGAGCGGGCCCACCCGGCTCGGCCCGTTCCCCCCGGCAAGCGGTCACCCGCAGCCCGCGGCGCACCCGGAAGGCGGTCCGGTCGGATACGCACCGGCACGCCCGTTCCCCCCGGCAAGCGGTCACCCCCAGCCCGGCGCGAACCCGGAAGGCGGTCCGGTCGGATACGCACCGGCACGCCCGTATGCCCCGGCGGGCGGTCACCCGCAGCCCGCGGCGCACCCGGCCGGCGCTCCGGTGGGGTTCGCCCCGGCGGGCGCCACGACCCGGACCGACGCGTATCCCGGAGCCGGGGCAGCGCCGTCAGGTGGCGCGTATCCGCCGGTGGCGGCGTATCCGACCGCGCCGCCGTGGGCGGCCACCGCGCAGACCAGCACAGCCCCCGCACCGGCGGCGCCCGCGCAGCCGGTGACGGAGCACGGCACCCTGCTGGTTCCGTACCCGGACGAGATGCTGAACGCCTCGCGCGCCCATCCGCCGGCGGTCTGGCCCGTGACGGTGTTCACGCTGCTCTTCGGCGTACTTGGGGTGATCTCCGCGGGTCGTCGCGCCGCCGACGCCCGGCGCGGGCGCAACAGCACCGCACCCTACTGGATCACGTTCCTGGTCAGCCTCGCCGCCGCCTCGTTCATCTGGTTCGTGGTCGGCTCGGTGGTCGTCAAGCCGCTGTACAACGACATCCGTGAGGGTCAGCGGCTCGCGGCCGTGCAGGACGCCGTCATCCACGACGGCCAGCTCCAGAAGGCGAACATCACCGCGACCGAGGCCGAGTGCCGGGCCATCGCCGAACGCGGCCCCGACGGCATGCGCGAGTACCTGTGCCGGTTGACCCTCAGCGACGGGCGCAACGCGACGCTCACGCTGACCGCGGACTCCGACGGCCGCTGGGAGTCACAGGGCACCGACTGACCCGACGACCGCGGCAGCGGTCAGCCAGACCCGGACGGCGCGCAGGTGCGAGTCGCCGAGAAAGTCCCCGATGGTGCATGGACCTACTGGGGTGGGCGGGTGGCCGTCGTGGTGCGCCGGGGGGCGCATCACGACGGCACCTGCCGTTTGCGGTCCGTCTAGAAGACCGGGACGCCGGCCCGGACCAGCCGCCAGTTCGGCACGGAGAAGTCCGCCGGGTTGATCTCACCCTTGGCCTGCGCCCAGTCGATCAGCAGCTGCCGGATCTCCTGCTGCGCGTTGTAGACCTGCGTCTTCACGATGCCCGGGAAGTTGCCGCCGCCGCTGCGCCGGTAGTTGTTCACCGCGACCACGAACTGTGCATCCGCCGCCACCGCGACGCCCGCGATCTCCAGGCGGGTGATCCGGTCGCCGACCGGGCGGCTGATGTCGATGTCGTAGTCGATGCCCGAGAACACGTCGTAGTTGTAGTCCGGCACCTTCGGGTCGTTGAGCGTCGCCGGGTCCGGCGTCGCACCGACCGGCAGCGTCACGAAGTACTTCGCCGAGAACTCCAGGTACGCACGCACCTCGGCGCCGGTCATCACGACGGCCTCGAGGGTGTTGTCGTAGATGTAGAGCCCCGCGACGTCCTTGATCTTGACGTCGCCCTTCGGGAACACCGCGGTGCGGCTGAACGGTGCCGCGATCGACAGCACCGGCAGCGCCGCGTGCGCGGTGCCGGCCAGGGCCGCGGTCACCGTGTCGGTCTGCACCTTGTTGATGTAGTCCAGGATCGGCGTGTCCTTGTACCGCGACTCCGCCGCGGACAGCTCCTCGGTGGACGTGGCGACGACCTGGTTCACGTAGGCGACCGTCTTGGCGTGCTGCGAGCGCACCGCCGCGAGCACCTTCGGGTCTTCCGCCACCGTGTTCGTGTTCAGCAGGTCCGACTTCTTCTCGGTGACGGTCCACCGGCCGCGGTCCCGGGTCAGGGTGAAGTCCATCCGGGAGAGCCGCTGGCCCCACTTCGACGGCTCGGAGAGCAGCACCTGCGCGCCGGTCGCGGCGTTGGTCACGAAGCGCTGCGGAACGTTGGCGTGTGCGTGTCCGAACAGGATCGCGTCGATGCCCGGCACCTGCTCGGCGATCAGGGCGCTCGGGTTCTCGTTGGGCAGTTCCGGGCCGTAGCTCGACGTTCCGCTGTCGCCACCGTGCGCGGAGATCAGCACGAGGTCGGCGCCGCGGGCCCGCATGACCGGCACCCACTTCGCGGCGGTGGCGACCATGTCGTTGAAGCGCAGCTTGCCCTCGACGTTGGCCTTGTCCCAGATCGCCACGCCCGGGTTGGTGAGGCCCAGGATCCCGACCCGCAGCGTCGGTGCGCCGCGCCCGAGCGAGACCTTCTTGATCACGTACGGGGTGAAGGCCGGTCGCCCCGTGCGAGCGTCGACGGCGTTGGCCGCCAGCGCCGGGAAGCCCAGCTGACGGATCCAGAGGTTGAGCAGCGGCAGCCCGTAATTGAACTCGTGGTTGCCCAGCGTGATGGCGTCGTAGTGCAGCACGTTCATCGCCCGGGCCATCGGGTGCCGCTCGCCGGTCGTGGTGATGGGCTCCTGCTTGGCGTAGTACGTGGCCAGCGGCGTGCCCTGAATCGTGTCGCCGGCGTCGAGCACGAGCGTGGCCTTGCCCCGCCGCTCGTCGCGGATCTGGTTGACCAGCCCGGCGAGCTTGGCCACGCCGACGTCGTTGTGCGCGCTGTCGTCGTACTCGAGATCCTTGTAGTAGTCCCAGTTGTAGACGTTGCCGTGCGTGTCGGAGGTGCCGAGCACGGTGAGGTCGTACGTCTTCGGAGCGGGCCCGTGTCCGTGGCCGTGCGCGGGCGCGGGCGCGGCCTCGGCGGAATCGCCGAGAACGAGGGGTACGGCGACACCGGCAGCGGCGGCGGCAAGCACGCCACGCCGCGAAACGCCTGCGGGAAGGGTCATCGGGAACCTTTCGAAGGGAGGGCGCAGGGCGCCTCGTGGGCGCCCAAGAGGCACCATAACCGCCGATGCATCGGCAGGCGAGGCCGACCGGCCAACTGCGGTGACCTGGAGGTTGCCTCCCGCACCGTGCGAGGTCCGGGGCCGTGCGGCGGCCGGCGGGCACACGAATACCACCGGATGCGGGGATCTCGTAGGATCGCCGCCATGCCTGCGCAGCCGGACCTGCCGCTGCGTCCCATGACTCTCGGCGAGCTGCTGGACGCGGCGATCTCGCTCCTGCGTGCCCGGGCCGTCCCGCTACTCGGCGCCGCCGCCGTGCTCGCCCTGCTCGAGCAGGTCCTGCTCGTCACCCTGCGTACCGCCGCGTTCGCCACCCCGCCCTACTACGGGCCCGCCCGCGGCCACTTCGCCGCGTGGTGGGGTGCCACCGCCGCCGGGTTCGCCACCGAGGCCTTCATCCTCACGCTGCTCGGCGCGCTCGCCGCGGCCGCCGCCGGGCCCGCGCTGATCGGCCGGGCGGTGCGGCATCGCGAGCTCTGGGTGCGTACCCGGCCCGTCGCGACCGTCTGCGCGGCGGTGCTGCTCGGCGCCGCCGGCGGGGTCGGGTTCTTCCTTGGTGCCGTGCCGTGGCTGATCCTCTTCGGGTTGTTCGGCTTCGCCGCCGCGGTGCTCGTCATCGACCGGTCCGCCAACCCGTTCACCGCGCTCGGGCGTTCCGCCGGGCTCGCCACCCGGGGCGGCATTCGAGGCCTCTGGACGTTGCTGGCCGCCTACGTCACCTGGTTCGCCATCCGGTTCGCGCTGGGCAGCGGGTGGGTGTCGATCTTCTCCCTGCTCAGCGGCGGCGACCCGGGCTGGCTCACCTGGATCACCCCGGCCGCCTGGACGATCGCCAACACGGTGGCCTACTCCGCGCTCGCCTGCGTCGCCGCCGTGGTGTCGCTCGAGACGCGGATCCGCACCGAGGGGCTCGACATCGCCATCGGGCGGGCCCGGGCGCGGGGCGAGGACGACTCCGCTCCCCTGGTGTACACGAGATGACCCGGGCCTGGGACGAGTTCGCGGCCGCGGTCTTCGACGTCGTCGCGCCGCAGACCCTGCTGCTGCTCACGCTGCTGCTGGCCGGGCTGACCGGCGCGCTCTGGTACTGGTTCCCCGCGTGGGTGCCGCGCCGGTGGCCGCGCTGGCGGATGCCCCGGTTGCGGCTGCCACGGTTGCGGCTGCCTCGGTTGCGGCTGCCGCGGCTTCGGCGTACCGGGAAACCCAAGGCCGCCGGGAAGGCGACCGGGCCGGAGCCGACCTTCGCGCCGACCGTCGTGCTCGCCGACGGCACCCTGCTGGCCGACCGGCTCGCCGCCGAGGGGCGCTACGCCGAGGCCATCCGGCAGCGGCTGCGTGACATCGTCGGCGACCTGACCGCCGCGGGCGTGGTCGCGCCGCTGCCCGGCACGACCGCCGCGGAGGTCGCGGCCTCCGCCGCCGCGCACCGCCCCGCGGTGGCCGGTTCGCTGGGCGGCGCGACCGACCTGTTCTCGGAGATCTGGTACGGCGACCGCACCGCCCTGCCCGCACACGACGAACGCATGCGCTCCCTCACCGGGGACGTGCGCGACCGGATGCGCGAGGGTACGCCGTGAAGTCCCGCCGCTGGATGCGGTTCGCGCTGCCGTTCGCCGTCGTCGCCGGCCTGGCGACGTTCACCGGGATCGCGCATGTCGTGCAGCAGTCGGAACCCACCGACGCGTCGTTCCTCTCCCCCACCAGCGGCGACGGTGACGGCGCGCGCCGGCTGGCCGACCGCCTGGCCGGCGAGGGCGTCCAGGTGGACGTGCGGACCGGAAGCCTCGGGGCGCTGGCCGCCGCCGCCTCGGGCGCGCCCGCGACCGTCCTCGTGACCACGCCGGGGCTGGTCAATCCGGTCTACCTGGGCCGGCTGGCGTCGCTGCCGCCGCAGATCCGGGTGGTCCTCGTGGCGCCCGATGCGGAACAGGTGCGGCTCGCGGGCCTCGACATCGCGGTCGGCGGGCCCCGCTGGACGGCGGCGGCGCCGCAGCCGGGCTGCGCGACCGGCTTCGTCAACACGGCCGGACCGGCCGCGGCGCTGCGCCGCAGCTACGACCCGCACGGCTACGATGCGGTGCGGTGCTACCAGGACGGGCTCGTCGAGTTCCGCACGGCCCGCGCCTCGATGACGTTGATCGGCGCCGCCGACCCGTTCCGCAACGACCGCGCCGACGAGCACGGCAACCAGGCCCTCGCCGCCGGCCTGCTGGCTCGCGAGTCCCGGGTGATCTGGCTCGACCTGCACGAGCGGGAGCCCGATCCGGTCGCCGACCCCTTCCCGCAGGAGGACCCGGACCCCGTCACCACACCGGACGGCGAGCCCGGCGACGACACCGGCGACGGCGAGTCCGGCAACGGCCGGCCCGGCGACGACCGGCAGGACGATCCGGCCGGCGACCCGCAGGACGGCGGGCAGGACGGCGAGGCACAGGGCGGCGGCAACGCCGTCACCGACAGCCCGCTGGCCCGGGCCTTCCCGCCGGCGGTCTGGGCCACTCTGGCCCTGCTCGCGCTGGCCGCGCTCGCGCTGGCCGCCGCCTCGGCCCGGCGGGTCGGCGCGCCGGTCGCCGAACCCCTGCCGGTGCGGGTCCGGGCCGCCGAGACGGTACGCGGCCTGGGCGGGCTGTACCGGCGGGCCGGCGCGCGCGGCAACTCGCTCGCGACGCTGCAGACGGCCGCCTGCCTCCGGCTCGCCGAGCACTTCGGGATGCCGCCGGACACCGGCGTCGACGAGGTGGCCGAGCGCGTAGCCGCCGTCACCGGCCACCCGGTCACCGAGGTACGGCACACGCTCGGCGGCGGCGTCGAGGACAGTGACGAGGAACTGGCCCGCGCCGCGACGACCGTACAGAACCTGGTCCGCTACGTGACCGGGCTGACGAGGGGAATGTGATGTGACGTCTTCCGTACCCGTGGAGGCCGGCGCGGCCCGCGATGCGCTGCAGCGCCTGCGGAACGAGGTCGCCAAGGCGGTCATCGGCCAGGACGCCGTGGTCGGCGGGGTGGTCATCGCGCTGCTCTGCGGCGGCCACGTGCTGCTCGAGGGCGTGCCCGGCGTGGCGAAGACGCTGCTGGTCCGCGCCCTGGCCGCCGCGCTGGACCTCGACACCAAGCGCGTGCAGTTCACCCCGGACCTGATGCCGGGCGACGTCACCGGTTCGCTGGTCTACGACGCGCGCAGCGCCGCGTTCAACTTCCGGCCCGGACCGGTCTTCACGAACCTGCTGCTCGCCGACGAGATCAACCGGACCCCGCCGAAGACCCAGGCGGCGCTGCTCGAGGCCATGGAGGAGCGCACGGTCAGCACCGACGGCGAGACCCGCCGGCTGCCCGAGCCGTTCATCGTGGTCGCCACCCAGAACCCGATCGAGTACGAGGGCACGTACCCGCTGCCGGAGGCGCAGCTCGACCGGTTCCTGCTCAAGCTCGCCGTGCCGCTGCCGCAGCGCGACGAGGAGCTGGGTGTGCTGCGGGCGCACCACAACGGCTTCGACCCGCGGGACCTCAAGGCCGCGGGTGTCGGACCGGTCGCCACCGCCGCCGACCTGGCCGCCGGCCGGGCCGCCGCCCGCGGCGTCGCGGTCGCCGAGCCGGTGCTGGAGTACGTGGTCGACCTGTGCCGGGCCACCCGGGTGTCCCCGGCGCTGGAGCTGGGCGCGTCGCCGCGCGGCACCACGGCCCTGCTCGCCGTCGCGAAGGCCCGGGCCTGGCTCAGCGGGCGCGACTACGTGCTGCCCGACGACGTCAAGGCGTTCGCCATCCCGACGCTGCGGCACCGGGTCCGGCTGCGGGCCGAGGCCGAACTGGACGGCATCTCGACCGACTCGGTGCTGCGGACCGTGCTGGGCGCCGTGCCCGCGCCCCGCTGAGCGACCGTGGTCACCAGGCGTTTCGCGCTGCTGCTGGCGCTCGGCGTACCGCTGCCGGCGCTGCTCGCCTCACCATGGCTGATGACGTTCGCCGTGCTCGGGATCGCCGTCGCCGCGGCCGTGCTGGACGTGCTGGCCGCCGCCCCGCTGACCGGGGTCACGCTGCGCCGCGAGCGCGACGCGACGGTGTGGCTGGGCGAGACCGCCACATCGGCTCTGACGGTCACCAACGCGGGGAACCGGCCGATGTGGCTGCTGCTGCGCGACCGCTGGGTGCCCTCGGCGGGCGCCGACAACACCGAACACCTGCTCAGGCTGCGGCCCGGCGAGGAGCGGGAGGTGGTCACCACGCTGACGCCGACCCGGCACGGCGACCGGCCGGCCGTACGGGTGACGCTGCGCTCGTGCGGGCCGCTGGGGCTCGCGTACCGGCAGCGGCGGCAGCGGTGGAACGAGGCACTCACCCCGGAGTCGACGCTGCGGGTGCTGCCCCGCTTCCCGTCCCGGCGGCTGCTACCGGAGAAGCTGGCCCGGCTGCGCATCTTCGACGGCGCCGTGGTGACCCGCGGGCGGGGCCAGGGCACCGAGTTCGACGTGCTGCGCGAGTACGTGATCGGCGACGATGTCCGCTCGATCGACTGGCGGGCCAGCGCCCGTACCCATGACGTGGTGGTCCGGACCTGGCGCCCGGAGCGCGACCGCCGGGTGATCTGCGTGCTGGACACCGGGCGGACGTCGGCGGCGCGGATCGGCGACGAGCCCCGGCTGGACGCCGCGATCGACGCGGCCCTGCTGCTGGCGGTGCTCGCTTCCAAGGCCGACGACCGGGTCGACCTGCTGGCGGTGGACACCGCCGTACGGGCCAAGGTGGAGGGCGGCGGGCACCGCACCAAGCTGCCGCGGCTGATCAGCTCGATGGCGGCGCTGGAGCCGGCGCTGGTGGAGACGGACTTCGGCCTGGCCGTGGCGGACCTGCTGCGCCGCGACCACAAGCGCTCGCTGGTGGTGATCTTCTCGGCGCTGGACGCCGCGCCGATCGTCGAGGGCCTGCTGCCGATGCTGACCCGGCTGACCACCCGGCACCGGGTGGTCCTCGCCAGCGTCCGTGACCCGGAGACCGCGCAGCTGGCACAGCTGCCGGAGAGCGACGCGACCGCCGAGGCCGTGCACGTGGCCGCGGCCGCCGAACTGGCGCTGGCCGAGCGCGGCCGGGTGCGCGCCCTGCTCGAGCAGCAGGGCGTGATCGTGGTGGACGAGCTCCGCGACGGCTTCGCCTCGAAGGTCGCCGACGTGTACCTGATGCTCAAGGCGGCGAGCCGGCTCTAGCCATTTATCGCCCTTTTTGGTGCGTACTGTCGCATAAAGTGTGCCGGGTGAGGCAGCTGTTCGACGACCCGCTGTGGCAGATGTTCGCCGAGCGTGCGCTGATGACGATGACCCGGGGCGGCGCCGAGTACGGCGAGGTCGCCGCGATCGCGGAGCAGATCGGGCCGGGCGATGTGGACGGCTGGCACCAGGCCTGGAGCGGATACGCGGACCGGGTGCGCGGCTGGGCCGGGGACAGCCTGGACCACGGTCATCGCGTCAGCGCCCGCGAGGCGTACCTACGGGCCGCGACGTACCTGCGGGTGTCGTACTCGCCGCTGTTCGGCGAGCCGGCCGACCCGCGGCTGGTGGCGGCGTTCGAGCGCGAGTCGGACTGCTTCGGCCGGTTCGCCGCGCTCGCGCCGCACCCGCTGCGGCCGGTGCGGGTGCCGTTCGAGGACACCGGCCTGCCCGGCTACCTCTGCCTGGCCGACGACCGGGTGCGGCCGCTGCTGATCGGCGTCGACGGATACGACAGCAACGTGCACGAGATGTACTGGTCGTTCGCCGTGCCGGCGCTGCGTCGGGGCTACCACTGCCTGCTGGTGGACGGGCCCGGCCAGGGCGGCGCGCTGGTGCTGCAGCGGTTGCGGATGCGGCCCGACTGGGAGAACGTGCTCCGGGCGGTCGTCGACGCCGCGCTGGCCCTGCCCGAGGTCGACGGCGACCGGATCGCCGTCATGGGCTGGAGCTTCGGCGGCTTCCTCGCTCCGCGCGGCGCGAGCGGCGAGCCGAGGATCGCGGCGCTGGTCGCCGACCCCGGCCAATGGGACCAGGCCGACGCGGTCCGGGCCATGCTGCCGCCACCGGTGCGTGACCGGTTCCCCGACGTCGACCCGGCGGAGCTGGAGCCGTTTCTGTCCGTGGTGGCGGACGATCCGCTCGCCCGGTGGAAGCTGGTCCAGCGTGGGATGTGGGTGCACGGTTCGGCGACCCTCGCCGACCTGGTGGTCGACCTGGGCCGCAGCTACACGTTGTCGGACGCCGTCGCGTCGATCGCCTGCCCGACGCTGGTCGTCGCCGCCGACGGCGACCCGGTGGCGGGCGGCGCCGAGGCCCTGCACACGGCGCTGACCTGCCCGAAGAGGATGGTGCGTTTCACCGCCGCGGAAGGCACGGCCGGGCACTGCGAGGCCTGGAACCGGTCCCGCTTCGACCAGGTCGTCTTCGACTGGCTCGACGAGACCCTGCGCCCGCGCTGATACTCAGCCCAGGGCGAGGTGCGCGTCGGCGAGGAAACGGTCACGGTCGTCGCCGGCCCCCGGCGCGGGACCGGGCAGGACACGGACGCGTTCCTCGATCCCCTTGTGATGAGATGTGGCATGACCGATGAACCGCGGACGAGAGCGCAGCGCAAGTCGGACGTGCTGGAGAAGCTCAGCGCGAAGGTCGCCGATACCTGGGTGGCCACCTCCGACGGCGACGGGCCCTATCTGGTGCCGCTCACGATGGCCTGGTTCGGCGACCGGATCGTGCTCGCCACGGCGAAGGACACACCGACCGCCCGCAACATCGTCGCGCGGGGCAGGGCCCGCCTGGCCCTGGGCGACACCCGCGACGTGGTGATGATCGACGCCACGCTGGAGCGCACCGTCCCGGTCGCCGACGCCGGCGACGTGGGGGACGCGTACGTGGCGCAGAGCGACTGGGATCCGCGTACGGCGGGTGACACCTACGTCTTCCTCATTCTTGTTCCGGCCCGCATTCAGGCATGGCGCGAGGTCAACGAGATTCCGGAGCGCACCCTGATGCGCGACGGAGTGTGGCTGGTCTGAGCTTCACGAAAGACATCGGGCAAGCAGTTCCGGTAGCTCGGCCACCGAGTCGATGACATGCGCGGCATGGGCCAGGGCGCCGTTCTCAAGCTGGTCGGCGTACTTGCCGGTGCGGACCTGGACGGAGATCGCAGCCCCGGCGTTCGCCATCACGATGTCGGTGGTGCGGTCGTCGCCCACCACCCAGAGCCGGCCGGCGGCGGTACCGCCCGCCGACTCCGCCGCAAGCCGCAGGAAGTCCTGGCTGGGCTTGCCCAGCACCCGCGCCGGCCGGTCGGCGGCGTACTCGACGGCGGCGACGATCGCGCCCGTGTCCAGGTGGTCCCCGTCCGCCGCGCGGTAGTAGCGGCCACGCTGTAGGGCCAGCAGCTCGGCGCCGGCGCGGACGGCCCGGAAGGCGGCGTCGAGGTACCGGTAGGACAGTGTCCGCCGGCAGTCGCCGATGACCACGTGGCTGGCCGGTTCCGCCTCATCGACGCTCAGCAGCCGCCCATGCCGGGCGAGCTCGTTGCGCACGGGTTCGTCGGCCAGGACGAGGACACGGCATTCCGGTGCCGACGCCAGCACGCGCTGCGCCGCGGTCACCGGGGTGAAGAGTTCCCCGGTCGCGATCGGAATGCCCAGCTGCCGGATCCGGTGCACGAGCACCGCCTCGGGCTGGGAGTCGGTGTTGGTGAACAGCCGCACCACGTGACCGGCGCGCCGGAGTTCCTCAATCGCACGCGCCGCGCCGGGTACCGGATCTCCATGCTCGTGGAGCGTGCCGTCCAGGTCGAGCAAGACCGTCTGCGATTCCACAGCCCTTACTTCCGGTCGCCTTCTCTCATGGGACCCGGAGCACCATATCGTCAGGGAGATTCGGCCGGCATTTGAGGGATTATCCGGTCAGGCGTCCGTTATGCCGCATAGTTTATTTATATGCATGCGTTCGCCCGTATCCCCGTCGTGCTGTCCCTGATCCTGGCCACCGCCGGCGCGGCGCTGACGCCGGCCACCGCCGCCCCGGCGCCGCTCGACTGGGATCACATCGGCTACGACGCCGAGGACACCTATTTCAACCCGCACGAGAACGTGATCACGGCGGCGACGGTCGGCCGGCTCACCAAGAAATGGTCGGTGAACCTGCGCAAGGCGGACAACTGCTCCGGATTCGGCGCTCAGGTGATCTCCGGCGGGCGGATCTTCGTGGGTGATCAGGCCGGGATCTCGGCGTACTCGGTGGCGACCGGGGCCAAGCAGTGGAGCTTCGACTGGGACGACTTCGGCGAGGGCGGCTCGCCGCGCATGGCGGTGGCCGGTGGCCTGCTCCTCGCCGGCTACAACGACTGCTACTCGGTGAGCGACCCGAACACCCACGTCGTCGCACTCGACGCGGCGACCGGAGCGAAACGCTGGGCCGGGGGTGCCCCGCCGATCGGTGGCCTGGTGGTGGACAAGGGCGTGATCCTGGCCTCCAACACCGACATCTACGGGGAGACGCTGACCGTGGCCTACCGGATACGCGACGGCAAGGAACTCTGGAGAGTGCAGAACCGTCGCGTGGCCGCGGTCTCCGCCGGCGGCATCGTCGCGGCCTACACCACCGACGACGAGGGGGTACGGGCCGGCGAGACAGTGGCGTTCGACATCACCAGCGGTGCCGTGCGGTGGACGAGGAAGGGGTACCTACTCGCCGACGCCGCGGATCCGGCCGGCAACTCGTTCTACGGCGCCGACGCGGAGGACAAGCTGACGGCCGTCAACGCCGCCGACGGGACCGTTCGCTGGACGGCGCCACCGCCCGAGGACGACTACGAGTCGATCGCGACGGACCAGACGCGGGTATACCGCTCGTCCCGCGAGACGGTCACGGCACTGGACGCCCGTACGGGAAAGCGGATGTGGAGCCGGAAACTGGCGGACTCCGGCGGTCAGCCGCTGGTCGCCGGTGGACTCGTCTACGCGGGCGACGTCGCGCTGGACGCCGGGCGGGGCACGGTCGTCGGCGACGTCCCGGCGTTCGAGGGCGACGTCGTCGTGACCGGCGGCGTGCTCTATCAGGCGAACGAAGGGGTGCTCAGCGCGTTCGCGCCCTGACCAGCGCCTCCACTGGTCAGGGCCGCGGTGTGTCCGTCAGCGCAGGCGCAGGTAGACCTGGTGCCAGTAGGCGTCTCGCGGCGCCAGCCCCGGCGCGTTGGACGTGAAGACCACCGCCCGGCCGTCGCGGCTGATCGACGGCGGCGCGGTGACGGCGGCATTGACCTGTGCCCCGGCGTCGGACACGGTCACGCGCTCGGTCGTACCGGTCGACAGGTCGGTGACGAACACGTCGCCGCCGCCGTTGGTGTCGGCCTCGACCAGGTTCGACGCCGTCGACGTGTAGGTCACGTGCCCGCCCTCGGCGCTGATCGACGGGCTGCTCGAATCGCCGTTGGCCTCGACGGTGCCGCTGGGCGCCGAGACCCGCACCGACCGGCTCAGCAGCCGGTCGTAGACGAACACGTCGCTCCTGCGGTTGGTGTCCCCGGCGACCAGGTTGGTGCCGCTGGAGGCGAAGCTGACGTACCGGTTGTCGGCGCTGATCGTGGGGCTGTAGGACGACCCGTTGCCCTGGGTGCCGTCGGCGGCCACCGAGACCCGGGAACGGACGTTCGCCTGCCGGTCGAAGAGGACGATGTCCGACTTCCGGTTGGTGTCACCGGTCACCTGCCGCGGCGAGTCCGACGCGTAGACGACGAACTGGCCGTCCGGGCTGATCGCCGGCTGCACGTTGTTGTACTGCTCGTCGGGGTTCACGGCCGGGACGGAGACCCGGGTGGTGGTCCCGGAGTCCCGGTCGTGGACGTAGACGTCGGCGGTGAGCGGGGTGCTGCCGCCCGGCACCAGGTTCGACGCCCGGGACACGAATGCGACGTAGCGGCCGTCGGCGCTGATCGACGGGCTCTGCGAGAAGTTGTCGGCCTGCGTGCCGGCGCCGTCCACGGAGACCCTCGTCGTCACGCCGGCGCGCAGGTCGCGCACGAAGATGTCGGCCTGGCCGTTGGTGTCGCCGGCGACCAGGTCGGTGGCGTCGGACTGGAAGGCGACGTAGCGGCCGTCGGCGCTCAGCGACGGCGACCGCGAGTCGCGGTCGCCGGCCTTACCGTCGGCCGTCACCGAGGCCAGGCTGGTCGTGGCGGCGTCCAGGTCCCGGACGAACACGTCGTTGCGCATCCGGTCGGTCTTGCCGGCGGCGAGGTTGGTGGCGGATGAGACGAACGCCACGGACCGGCCGTCGGCGCTGAGGTACTGCATCACCGAGCCACCGTCGCCGGGGCTGCCGTCCGGCGCGACGGACACCCGCAGCGTGGTGCCCCCAGCCGCGGCGGCCACGGTCCCTTCGCCGAGCAGCGCACCGGTCGAGGCCGCCAGCAACGCCGCCGCGACGAGCATGCGTTCTCGCGCGAACCGTCTCATGTGTTCACCTTCCCCCGGGCCGCCCGGCGGGCGACGTTCCGGCAGAGGATAACGATCATCATCAACACCGTTCGAGTCGCCCCGGCCACTGCGCGTATCGAGCCAGGCATCCGGGCGGGCGCTCGTGCGGGGCCCGGTGAACATGTCAGGAGAGAAACCGCCGATAGTACGGCTCCAAGAATGGAAGGTTGAATTGTTCCCCCTCCACGTGCACCGTTGCCGACTGGGCCTCGGAGCTCATCCTCGGCCGGCAGATGCGAGCCATCGAGTTCGGCGCGAAACTGCGCGTCGTCCAGCTCGCGCCAACAGCCGTCGCCGCACCATCGTAAAAGCCAGCCGGATAGGGGCAGCCGCAGAGTCGTAATGTGTCCGGCACCGGAACCGACTACCACGCCGCCTCCACTCACAGCCCCGCCGGGATATCAAAAGGCTGTTGTTGAGCGTAGTCCGAATATGGCCCGCCGATCGGCACCTCGGGTCAGTCGCAGGGGACCCGTTCGGCGGCCACCCCGGGCGGCACCTCGAATCTCGATAGGAACCGCACGTCGGGCGGCAGCTCGTAGTCGCCGATGTCGCCGGAGCCGAACGCCCTCCCCCGGCCCCTCATCGCTCGCAGGGATTGCGGCGACATCGTGGCGTACTCGAAGATGCGCCCGAAGGTGACGCCCGGAGGGTGGTCGCCGAGATCGTCGAGGTAGGACCAGCCGCTGTCGGCGGCGTGCAGATCCACCTGCTCGAGCAGGTAGCGGCCGCGCCTGCCGCGTTCGCCCTCGGTGTCGCAGGTCGCCGGGTCGACGCGGACGAACAGGACGAGCTCCAGATCTTCCGGGTGCCTGCCGACCACCTGGCCGGTCAGCACGAACGGGCCCTCGATGGGTCCGGTGCCGTCGTCGACCTGGACGGGGCAGAACACCATCCCACCGGCGAGCGCCGGACGAGGCGCGATCGTTCCGGGCGTGCCGGCGGCGATGCCGCACTGATACGGGGAATTCCGGTTCCCGGATCCGGACGGACCGGCGACGTTGCAGGAGAAGGCGCCCAGGCTGACCGTGATGACGATGGCGGCGGGTTTGGAGATCCGCTGCCGGTGCCTTCCCCGCTGTCTCCGGGGTGCCTCCGCGGCGGTGTCGGACGCCTCCGGCCGCTGTGCCTTCGTGAGCGTGTGCGCCTGCATTGCGATCATGAAGAGCAGGCCGATGACGCTGGCGAAACGGTCCGCGTCCTCCAGGCCTCGGCTGAGAAAGAACGCGATCAGCAGAAGAACGGCGAGACCGGCCCAGACATGAAACCGGGACACTTTTTCGCGTCGTCCGTGGCGGGCCGGGGAAGCGGGCCCGGCAGACCGATGGCGATCCAATTCATCTTGATCATTTGCACTGCTCACGACTGATGATAATCCGCAGCATCCAGGACTCCCGCGTTCACCTATCGCGAGGGCCACTCGCATGTGGCGGAAATGCTCCCGCAACTGTCGGCCGAATAGCACCGACAATTCCGCGCCCGGAAGAATCCGCCGCAAGGCCGATGTAACTGCTGGTCACGGCAGTGATGAGGTCGCGTGGACGGCGATTGGAGTGTCGGATGGCGCGGGCGGTGTCGGTGTCACCGCTGGTGCGGCGGTAGCCGATCGCGACATTACCCAGAGCGACGAATTCAATTGCGATCCCGAACGCTTCGGCGTGTGCGGAAAGCGGGCTCCGGGCCTCATAAAGTGCGAGTACGCTGAGCGCGTATCCAGGTCTATCAGGAATTGCTATTGTTTGAAGGGGGCAACAATGAAGACACGACCCTGGATCGGAGCCGCTGTCGTTGGGCTGATTCTCGCGCTGGTTCCCGTTGTTCGTGCTGATGCCAGCCCAGCCTCGATGATGCTCACGAATACCCAGGTGCACATCACAAACCGTTACCCACACCAAACCCAGGCCATAGTGGCGTACCGCGACAGCGCGTGCACGGGCTGGATGGTGCGCGGCTGGTTCGTGATCGACTCGGGCGACACGAGGCACGTGGCGAACACCGACAGGGACTACATCCTCTTCTTTGCCGAGTCGAACGGCGACGACACCGTCTGGGACGGTTCGGTCATCACAGTGAACGTCCCGAACAAGAGGTTCGGTACCTGCGACACCTATCTGCAGCAGGCACTACCCGGCACGAGGCCGCTGGGGCTGCGAATGCGTAACTTCAGCCCCGGGCTCGAGACATTCACCATCAGCCTCGTGCCCTGAGAGACAATTGCCGATTTGCTTCCCGCGTGACGGTTCAGGCGGGAAGGCGGGGCAGCCACCGTCGTTCATGGGACGCAGCGGTGGCTGCCGAACAGGGGCAGGCGCCCCACCCATTCGCTAAGCCGTGGGCACCGGGGTCACGTCGTGCTCCGGGGCCACAGCGCCGGTCTCGCCGCGGCGGTGCGCCGCGGCCCCGACGCCGAGCGCGTAGACCATGAACGCCAGCCACACCGCGGCGCCGATCCCGATCCGCACGGCGTCCGGCAGGCCGGACGGCGTCACGTACGCCTCGAGCAACCCGGAGACGCCGAGCATCACGACCAGCCCGAGCGCGACCAGCATCGCGGCGCGGGCGCGTTCGGCGAGCGCCTGGCCGCGGGTGCGGTGCGGGCCGGGTGCGATCCAGGCCCAGCCGATGCGCAGGCCCACCCCGGCGGCGACGAAGATCGACGTCAGCTCGAGCAGTCCGTGCGGCAGGATCATGGTGAAGAACGTCGCGCCGTGCCCGGCGTAGATCATCACGCCGCCGGTCATGCCGATCGCGAAGAGGTTCTGGCCGAGGATGTACAGCACCGGCAGGATCAGCACGCCAGAGGCGAGGCACTGCGCGGCGATCAGGGCGTTGTGCGACCAGACGCTCGCCGCGAAGTTCTGCGCCTGGAACTCGCTGTAGTAGCCGACGAAGTCCTCTTCGACGTAGTCCCGCAGCGCCTGGCCGCTGGCGAAGCTGCCGATGATGTCCGGGTGGGCGGAGAAGTACCACATGAGTGCCCAGCCGACGAGCACGTTCACGGCCATCACGCTCAGCCACCAGCGCCGGGTGACGTAGAGCTGGGCCGGGAACGACGAGGTGAAGAACCGCGCCACCGGCCGCCAGGAGAAGCGCCGGCCGCCGGTGACCGCCGAGCGGCCTGCGATGACCAGCTGCGACAGCAGGGCGAGCAGGACCGGGTCGGGCGAGTGGCTGCGCACCACCGACAGGTGGGTGGCCGCCCGCTGGTAGAGCAGGACCAGTTCGTCCGCCTCGTCCGGCGAGAGGCGCCGGCGCCGGGCGAGCACCTCGAGCCTGTTCCACTCCCCGCGGCGCTCGGCGACGTACGCGTCCAGGTCCACCGGCGCAGCGTAGCCAACGCCGATCGGGTTAACTACCCGCATGACTGTGGCGGTGACGACCTCTGGCCGGCGTGACGACCCGCTCGTCAACGGCGAGGCCGTCGAGGTCGACGTGCGCCCCGCCCGGGTCGGCTCGCGCGGGCTCGCCCTGCTCATCGACATCACGGTGCAGGCACTCTTCGTGGTGCTGCTGATCACCCTGATCGGGATCGTGTCGTCGATGATGCCGGACCGGGTCGCCGACGAGGCGTTCATGCAGGCGGCCCTCACCATCTCGATAATCGTCGTGTTCATCGCATATCCGACGATCGTCGAGACCCTCACCAACGGCCGCAGCCCGGGCAAGCGGGCGATGGGCCTGCGGGTGGTCCGGGTGGACGGCGGCCCGATCCGGCTGCGGCACGCGCTCACCCGGACCCTGGTCGGCGCCGCGGTGGAGTGGCCCGGCCTGCTGTTCCCGCCGCTGACCTGGGCGGTGGCGCTGACCACGATGCTCGTTTCGCCGCAGGGCCGGCGCCTCGGCGACCAGGCGGCGGGCACGTTCGTGATCCACGAGCGCTCGCCCGCGCCGTGGGGCTGGGTGCCGTCCATGCCGCCGCAGCTCGCCGGCTGGGCGGCCGGGCTGGACCTGAGCGGGCTCGACGATCGGCTGGCGCTCGCGGCCCGGCACTACCTGGCCCGGGCCGCGGAGATCCGTCAGCCGCAGAACGGGCGGTTCGCCTACCAGCTGGCGCAGGAGGTCGCGGAGAAGATCGCACAGCGGCCGCCGCCCGGCACGCCGCCCTGGATGTTCCTCAGCGCCGTGCTCGCCGAGCGCCGCCGCCGGGCCGGCACCCGGGTGCACGCCACCCGGGCGCTGACCCAGCGGATCTGGCCCGGCTTCGGCCGGCTGTCCTGGGCCCAGCCGGCCGTCACCGATCCGTCCTGGGATCCGGCGGGCAGCAACCGGCCACTCCTCGGCGTCGTCAAGGAGGAGGGCCGGCCGGGCCCCGCGCCTACATCCGCTCCGGCGTGGAGATCCCCAATAGATCCAGGCCCTGACGCAGGGTCCGGGCCGTGAGTGCGCAGAGTGCGAGCCGGCTCTCCCGTACGCCCGCGGGTGCGCTCAGCACGGGACAGCTCTCGTAGAAGGCGCTGAACGCCTGCGCGATGCCGTAGAGGTGGCCGGCGAGCCGGTGGAACTCCAGCGACCGGGCCGCCTGGTCGACCACCGGTGCGAAGCCGAGCACCTCGAGGGCGAGGGCCCGTTCGGCGGCCGCAACGGGAAGGATCGTGCCCTCGAACTCACCGGCTTTGCGCAGGATCGCACTTATCCGGGCGTACGCGTACTGCTGGTACGGCCCGGTGTTGCCGGTCAGCGCCAGCATCCGGTCCCAGTCGAAGACGTAGTCGGACATCCGGTCGCCGGACAGGTCGGCGTACTTGATCGCGCCGATGCCCACGGCCCGGGCCACCTCCGGCGCGGGCGCGAGCGCCGAGGCGCGGGTGATCGCCTCGTCCACCACGGCGGCCAGCTTGACGGACTCGCCGGACCGGCTGCGGAACATCCTGCCGTCGGTGCCGAGGATCGAGCCGAAGCCGGCGTGCTCCGCCGTCACGCCGTCGGGCAGCCAGCCGGCGGCGTCCGCCACCGCGAACACCATCTGGAAGTGGGTCCGCTGCGGTGCGCCCACGAAGTAGAGCAGCCGGATCGCGCCGAGCTCCCGCACCCGGTACCGCAGCGCGGCAAGGTCCGTGGCCGCGTACCCGAAGCCGCCGTCGCTCTTGCGCACGATCAGCGGGAGCGGATCGCCGTTGCGGCCGGTGCAGCCGGGCGGGAACGCGCAGAGCGCGCCCTCGCTCTCGACCAGCAGGCCCTTGGCGGCGAGCTCGGCCACGACGGACTCCAGCCGGTCGTTGTAGAAGCTCTCGCCGACGAAGTGTTCCGGGCCGAGCGTGACGCCGAGCCGGTCGTAGGCGAGCAGCAGGTAGTGCTGCGACGCGGCGACCAGGTGCCGCCACTGCCGCAGCGTCGGTTCGTCGCCGGTCTGCAGCGCCACCACCCGCAGCCGGGCCCGGGTCCTGAACTCCTCGTCGGTGTCGAACCGCAGCCGCGCCGCCTGGTAGAAGGCCGTGAGGTCATCGATCCCGGCGGCGTCGCCGGCGCCGAGGTGCTCGATGAGCATGCCGAACGCCGTGCCCCAGTCGCCGAGGTGGTTGGCCCGCACGACGTCGTGACCCAGCCATTCGAGCAGCCGCGCCGCGGCATCGCCGATGACGGTCGAGCGCAGGTGCCCGATGGTGAGCTCCTTGGCGATGTTCGGCGAGGAGTAGTCGACGACGATCCGCTCCGGCCGCGCGACCGGCGGCACGCCGAGGCGCGGGTCGGCGGCGACCTCGTTCGCGGCGGCCGCGATCACCTCGCCGGTCAGCCGCAGGTTGAGAAAGCCGGGGCCGGAGACCTCGGCCGTCGCGACGCCGGCCAGGTCGGCCGCCGCTAGCACGTCGCCCGCCACGTCGCGGGGCGCCCGGCCCAGCCGCCGGGCGAGCGGCAGGGCCGCGCCGGACTGGAAGTCGGCGTGCCGCGAGCGCCGCACCGCCGGATCGACGGTCGCTCCCGCGACCCGGAAGAAGGCGGCTCCGAGCCGCGCTGCAAGCAGAGCTTCGAGATTCATGACAACCCAATCGACGGTACGCGTGGAGGCGGGTCGATCGGTGCCGGGTGCGGTCGGTGCGGCGGTGCCGGCGGGATCGACCCGCCGGCTGGGAACGTGCTAGCTCAACCGGAGGGGGTTCATCCGGCGTCGCTCGCTGCTGGCACTGTGCACGGCGACGATCTTAGCGGACCGGGCCGTGCGGCGTCGTGGAGAATCGACCGGGTGAGTGGAGTCTGGGCGGCCGGCGCGGAGGGCGTCGTCACGCTCCCGTCGGGCCGGCGGGTGCGCGGGCGCGGCCTGCGGCGGCCGCGGCCGGCCGGGCCAGACCCCGAGTTCGGCGTCTACCTGCTGGGCTCCGCGCCGCCGCCGGTGGCCTGGGAGAGCCGGTGGCTGCGCTGGCCCGACTTCCGGCTTCCGGCCGACCGGGCCCGGGCGGCCGAGGTGCTGCACGAGGCGTGGCGGCGCGCCGCGACCGAGCGGGTCGAGCTGGCCTGCGCCGGCGGCCGGGGGCGCACCGGCACCGCGCTGGCGTGCCTGGCCGTGCTGGACGGCGTGGCGCCGCGGGAGGCCGTCGCCTGGGTGCGCGAGCACTACCACCCGGGCGCCGTCGAGACGCCGTGGCAGCGGCGCTACGTCCGCCGCTACCGCTAGGGGTGTCTCGGCAGCATCCTCATCGGACGAGGCACCGCAAAGGTCGAAAGCGCGGCGGCGGGGATTACCGGCGCTTAGGGTGGAAACGCTCTGCCGGACCCCGAGGGGAAGCGATGATCACGATCTCCCGCACGTTCACCGTCGCCGCCCCGGTGGAGGCGGTGCTCGCCTACCTGAAGGACTTCGGCAACACCAACGCCTGGGACGCGGCCACCCGGCAGACCACCCGCACCGACGACGGGCCGCTCGCCGTCGGCGCCAGCTGGCACAACACGTCGAGGATCCTCGGCGTGACGAGCGAGCTCACGTACACGCTGCAGGCCGTCGAGAGCGACCGCCTGGTCTTCGTCGGCCGTAACGACGGCGCGACCTCGACCGACACGATCACCGTCCGCCCGGTGGCCGGCGGCAGCGAGGTCACCTACCACGTCGAGCTCGAGATGCACGGCGTCGCCAAGCTGGCCACCCCGGTCATGAGGATCGAGTTCGAGCGGCTCGGCGACCAGACCGCGGCCCGGCTCACGGACGCGCTCAACCGGCTGACGTCGGCCGCCTGACCCTGCGCGGTCAGGCCCGGGTGGCCAGCACCTCGACGTATCCGGACGGGATCCTCGCGGTGCCGTCCGTCGCGACGTTGTGGCGGGTGGCCAGGTCGACCAGGTCCGCGTAGAGCAGCCTGCCCTGCTCGTCGTCGAGCACCTCGAACGCCTTCAGCGTCGGCCCGTAGTTGGCCCGGAAGAAGTCGGCGAAGTCCTCAGGGGACGCGAACCGGAACACGAACTCCCGCCGGTTCACCCGCAGGTCCGTCACCTGCTCGCCGAACAGCTCCCGCAGCCGGGGACCGCTGCCCCACTCCGAGGGCGCCCGCACCCCGGGCGGCGGCGGTACCCGGCGGCCCACCGTACGGAACAGCTCGCCGATGAATCCGTCGGGTGCCCAGTTCGCCAGGGCGATCGTGCCGCCCGGCCGGATCACCCGGGTCAGCTCGGCGGCGGCCCGCTCCTGGTCGGGAGCGAACATGACGCCGAACACCGAGAGGGCCGCGTCCCATTCGCCGTCCCGGCCGGGCAGCGCCTCGGCGTCACCCACCTCGAAGGTGACCGGGAGATGCTCGGCCGCGGCCCGGGCCCGCGCGCGCTCCAGCAGCGCGGGCACGTAGTCCACGCCCGTCACCGCGCAGAGGCAGCGGGCCGCGGCGATCGCCGCGTTGCCGGTGCCGGTGGCGACGTCGATCACGCGCGACCCGGCGGACAGGTCCGCGGCCTGCACCAGGGCCTCCGAGACCGGGTGGATGAGTGCGGCCACCGCGCCGTAGTCGCCACTGGCCCAGGTCTTCTGCTGGCGCGCCTTGATGTCGCCCAGCGCGGGTGAACTCGTCATACGGCTGACGCTACGAGCCGCCGGCCGGGGAACGGGGTGCGCGCGGGGAACTCCCCCCTTATCGGGGGTCAGCCCAAAGAGAGCACGCACACCCCTGGACAAACCCGCTAGAGCTTGAAGCTCTCGACCAGGTCGCGCAGCTCGCCGCTCGTGCGGGCCAGGCCCTCCGCCGACTCCCGGGCCTGTTGCACCGCGATCGTCGTCTCGCCCATCGCCGTCGAGACGCCCGCGATGTTCGACGCGATGTTCTCGCTGCTGCTAGCCGCCTCCCGGACGTTGCGGCCCATCTCGCTGGTCGTGGCCGTCTGTTCCTCCACCGCCGCCGCGATCAACGTCTGGAAGTCGCTGATCCGGCCGACCACCGAGCCGATCTGGCCGATCGCCTCGGTCGCGTTGCCGGAGTCGGCCTGGATCGCCTGCACCAGGCGGGCGATGTCCTCGGTCGCCTTGGCCGTCTCCTGGGCCAGGTCCTTGACCTCGCCCGCGACCACCGCGAACCCCTTGCCCATCTCGCCCGCCCGGGCCGCCTCGATCGTCGCGTTGAGCGCCAGCAGGTTGGTCTGCTCCGCGATCGACGTGATCATCTTGACCACGTCGCCGATCTGGGCCGAGGACTCGCCGAGCTTGCCGACGGTCGTGTTGGTCTGCGTGGCCACCGCCACCGCCTCGGTCGCGACGTCGGCGGCCGCCCCGGCGTTGCGGGCGATCTCGTCGATGGCGGAACTCATCTCCTGGCTGCCCGCGGCCATCGTGCGGACGTTGCCGGAGACGCCCTCGGCGGCCTGCGCCACCGCGGCCGCCTGGGTGTCGACGTGCGCGCTGGACTCCGCGACCCGCGCCGACACCGCCGACAGGTCGTCGGACGCCACCGCGATCGTGCCGGCGTGCCCGGCGATCGCGGTGACGGTCTCGCCGAGCGACTCGGCCGTCCGGTCGACGGCGTCGCCGAGCTTGCCGAGCTCGTCCTTCCGCGAGAGGTCCGCGCGGGCGGTGAGGTCGCGCCCGGCGAGGCGGTTGAGCGCACCGACGACCACCGCGAGCGGCCGGACCACCGAACGGGTGACATAGGTACCCATGAGGAACGCGAGGATGACGGCCAGCAGCAGCGTGCCGCCGAGCACCTTGAGGCTTGTCGAGCGGACGTCGGCCGCGTCGGCGCGCAGCTGCGCGGCGCGGGCGTTGACGGACTTGTCGAGCGCGTCCGTGACGTCCAGAACCTTGCCGTACGAGTCGGAGGCGGCCCCGCCGTTGATGCTGCTCATGGCCTTGGCCCGGCTGGCCTGATCGTCGGCGGCCAGCCAACCCATGATCGTTTCGTCCCACTTGAAGAAGTCGTCCCACGCGGGCTTGAGCTGGGCGAACGTGGCCCGCTCGGAGTCGGTCATGTCATCGACATGGGTGGCGGCGAGGCCCTCGTAGACGGCCTTCTTCGACTCGAGCTCGCCCTGCCGGTTGAAGCCGTCCGGGCCGGTCGCCTGCGCGTACCCGAACGCGCCGGCGTCCGCGACCACCAGCCCCTGCCAGCCGGACACGTCCGCCACCAGGTACTGGGCCGCCTGGATGTCGTCGCGCACCTGCTCGAGCGCCGCCAGGCGCCGCTGGGTCTCGCTCTGCTGCTGCATCCCCCACCAGCCGACCCCCGCGGCGATGACGATCAGGGAGGTGAGCAGGAAATATGAGGCGCCGAGCCGCTTGCCGACGCTTACGTCCTTAACACGCACGAGTCGTACCCCCTGGGACGGCGGCATCGAACACACCGCTCGTCATACCCTTTCGACCGGGGATTCTCGAAACTGAGCGACTATCCCGGAATGCGCCGCTGGCGCGCCGCCTCGTACAGGGCGACGGATCCGGCCGACGCCGCGTTCAGCGAGCTCGCGGCCCCGGTGATGGGGATGCGTACCGTCTCGTCGCAGGCGTCGCGCCAGGCGGCGCTCAGGCCGTGCGTCTCGTTTCCGATCGCGAGCACGGTCGGCCCGGTGAGGTCGTGCTCGGCGATCTCGACCGGTCCGTGCTCGTCGGCACCCACGATCTGCACGGGAACGCCGTCCGTACGCACAACTTTCACCCAGTCGAGGACCTCCACGTGGCTCGGCACCCGTACCACCGGCAGCGCGAAGAGCGAACCGGTGCTGGCACGGACCGCCTTCGGGTCGTACGGGTCGGCGGCGTGCCCGGCCACGATCACCCCGGCCGCGCCGAACGCGTCCGCCGAGCGCACCAGGGTGCCGATGTTGCCGGGCGTCGTCGGCCGGTCGAAGACCACGACCAGCATGGCCGGGGCGGCGACGATGCGGGCGAGGTCGTCGTCCGGCATGGCGACGACGGCCAGCAGTTCCGGCGCCTCGTCGTCCTTGCCGCCCAGCTCACGCATCAACTCGGCGGCGACGACCGCCTGCGGCGCGCCCGCGATGTCGACGATGTCGCGCCCCCACCGGGACAGGCCCGGACCGTCCGAGACGAGCATCGCGCGGATCTCCCAGCCCCGCTCGACGGCCAGGGAGATCGGGCGGACGCCCTGCACCAGGAACTCACCGGCGCGCTGCCGCTTGTTCCGGTTGGTGAGCAGGGCCTGCCACTGCTGGAAGGTCGCGTTGCGCGTGCTGATCCTCATCGTTCTGGCCACGACATACAGTCTGGTGCATCTCGTACGCTCACATCTCGGGCGGGTAGCTGCTGTAGTCCGGGAAATTGCCGTACAGCCGCTCCCCCGGCTCGCCCGTCGTGACCGCCTGCACGAGCAGATCCCCGCCGACGAAGGCGCCCTTCCACGACGCGCCGCGCCCGCCGAAGGTCTCGCCGCGATCGCCGCGCGACCGCGGCCGGTTGATGCCGACCTTGAAGGCCTGCACGTCCTTCGCGAGCTTCGCGCCCAGTTCCTCGTCGTCGACGGCGAGGCTGGCGACCAGCGCGCCGTCGCCGGCGTTCATCGCGGAGAGCAGCTCGTCCTCGGTGTCCACCACGATGATCGTGTCGACGGGTCCGAACGGCTCGGCGTGCATCAGCCGCGAACGGCCGGGCGGGGCCAGCAGCGCGGTCGGCGCCACGTACGCGCCGATGTCCTGCCCCGGCAGGAAGCGGCCCGCCGAGGCGGAGCCGCGGTGCAGTGGCACGGCGCCGCCACGGATCGCCTCCTGGACCTTGCGGCGCAGCTCGTCGGCCCTGGCGGCGCTGATCAGCGGCCCGTAGTCGAGCTCGGGCAGCGGGTCTCCGGGCGCCTCGACAGCGAGCGGGTGCCCGAACCGGACGCTCTTGACCACCGGCAGGTAGACGTCGAGGAACGCGTCGAACAGGTGCCGCTGCACCACGAACCGGGGGTACGCGGTGCAGCGCTGCTTGCCGTACTCGAAGCCCTTGCGCAGGTGCCCGGCGAGCAGGTCCCACCGGGAGAACTCCCAGACACCCCAGGCGTTGAGGCCCTCCTGCTCGATGAGGTGCCGCTTGTCGGAGTCGAGCAGCGCGGCGGCGACCTTGCCGCCGTTGCTGCGCCCGCCGACGAACGCGACCGCACCGATCTCGGGCGCGCGGACCAGCGCCTCGGACAGTTCCTCGCCGCTGCCGGAGAGCAGCGTCACCGGCAGGCCGGCCCGGACCATCAGCGCGTGCGCGAGGGTGAGGCAGACCGCGCCACCCTGCGAGGACGTCTTGGCGATGACGGCGTTGCCGGCCAGCAACTGCACCAGTTCGGCGTGCACGAGCACGCTCATCGGATAGTTCCACGAGGCGATGTTGCTGACCGGGCCCGGCAGTGGCTCGCGTCCGGCCGTCTGGCGGTCGATCTGCTCCAGGTACCAGCGGACGCCGTCCAGCGCCCGGTCGACGTCGGCGCAGGCCAGCCGCCACGGCTTGCCGATCTCCCAGGCCAGGCTCAGTGCGAGCAGGTCGCGGTGCACGGCGAGGGCCTCGACGGCGGCGGCGACGCGGCCCTTGCGCTCGCGCAGCGGGGTGCCGGACCAGACCCGGTGCGCGGCGCTCGCGGCCCGCACGGCGTCGGCCGCGGTGGCCGTGTCGACCCTGCACAGGCAGGTGAGCAGGGTGCCGTCGACCGGCGTGCGCACGGGCGCCGGCATGCCGACGTCATGCCACCGGCCGGCGTAGAGATTGCGCAGCCGGTCGGCCGCGACGGCCTCTGGCGCGGCTGCCGCGACCCGGGCGAGGATGTCGGTCCAGGCGGTTCCAGGTGCGAGGGTCAAACTCATGCCCAACTGTGCGAAGCGCCCGCGGCTGATCGCCATGCGGATGCGGCCTCGCGTGCGACTCTTCTTGCGAATGCCGAAAGTATCGAGAAATTTCTACCCGCGCCCGTCCCGCCCTGCGGGCGGGACGGGCGCGGACCGGGCGGTCAGCCCTGGCCGGGCTCGGGCAGCGCCTCGGTCTCCTCCGGCACGACGTGGTCACGCAGGTGCCGGTTGTTCCGCGGTTCCTGCCTGGTCTTCGCGTCGTTGAGCTTGCGGCGCAGGTCGTCGCGGACGTCGTTCAGCGCCGCGTGCAGGTCCTCCTCCTGCGAGGTCGTCACGACCTTCTGCCGGCCGGCGATCCAGCATTCCAGCGTGACCTTCTGTCCCCGGACCTCGCGGTCCTTCACCGAGACCTCAAGCTCGGTCGTGTCCGCATGGAAGCCGGCCAGCCGGGCGTCCAGCGTCGCGAACTGCTCGGCGATCCAGTTGCGGTCACCCTGGGAGAACCCGGCACCTACCCGCAGGCAGTCCCCGACCGTGGCGGGATTCGCGACGCTCATGCCATCGCCTCCCTTTCGACGGAGACGGGCCGGGCATTGCACAGAGTTACGGTCACCATGGTCGCTGACCCTTCGGATAGGCAATGTTCCTGATCACCGTCTACCCACCCGGAAGGGCCGACGAAACGGACTTCGACCCCCGAATCGCCAGAGAATCGTGGTCGGCCGATCGGCGCTGGTCAGACCCCCGGGCGGCGGTCACGGCGGAGCGCGTGAACCTTCGCGGCCGGGTCCTCGGTGGTCGCCACGCGCATGCCGCTGAGGTAGCCGTCGGTCTCGCGCTGCTCGCCGTACTCGGTGGTCAGCTCGGCGATGCGCTCCTCGAGCATCCGCAGCTCGCGCTCGCGGTCGGCGGCGAGCTGGGACCGGAGCTCGGTGAACAACTCGTCGATCCGCTGCACGGCCGCCTCCGGCTCGCGCTGCACCTGACGGATCCGCGCCAGGATCTGGTCGCGTGAGAACACCACCAGGACCGAGAGCCAGGCCAGCACGAACAGCCCGGTGACGACCGGGAAGGTGGCGAGGGGCCGCAGGTTGGGCGGGGGCGGCGGCATGCCGTTGGGCCCGGGCGGCGGGTGCGCGGGCGGCAGTCCGACCACCATCGTGATGATGAGTGCGCCGGTCGCGGCGGTGGCCACGACGAGGGAGACCAGCAGCAACCTGCTCATCTGGATGGAGAGTCCACCCAAGGTGGACCCATGATCGGGGCGGGCCCGCTCAGTCATGGTCCGAGATTACGGAAGTTCCGGTGTGGATGCGATATCGATCATGCCGACCTGCGCCGACGCGACACTTTCCGGTACGGCTCGAACAGCCGGTCGAGCACCGTCTCCAGCGCGGCCCGGTCGGCCGCGGGGATCGGCGAATCCGCGCCGAGGATCCGGGCGAGCTCGCGGACCAGCGGATGAGCGGCGGGCGCGACCGGCGGCGGCCCGCCCAGCCGATCCGGGTACGCCGCCATGACGATCTCGGGAATGCTTCGGCCCAGCACGGGCGCGATGCGCTCGATCGACCTGATGGTGGGCCGTTGCTCCTCGCTGAGCCAGCGCAGCACGACGGACGGATCGGTGCCGACCGTCCGCGCGAAGTGCGTGGGTGTCGGGAACCCGGCTGCCTGGATCGCTTCCTTCAGGTAGCCACCGAAGCCGATCAGCGGCCGCGAAGGGGTCATCGGCCCAGGATAGGCGCTATCCGGCCGCCGGGGCGATTGGTCGAAACCTCACGTCCTGCTACCGTCGTTGGCTAGATAACCAATGACTCGGGCTCGAGCGAGAGGTCGTGGCGGCGTGATGCAGACGACGGTCCTGGTGAGCATCCTGATGATCTGCGTCGGCGCGGCCGTGTTCCTTCGCCACCGGCCCCGATGGACCCGGGTCACCACCGGCGCACCGGACGACCTGGGCGGCATCCCCGTGACGGCGTCCGCACCGGTGCCCGGCCCGCCCCCGGCGGCCGCGCCGCCGACGACGGCGCGGACCGAGCCGGCACCCGCCCCGGCGGCGCGGCACGCCGAGATCGTAGAGACGCCGGCGAAGCGGCCGGCCCCAGCCATCCCCGCCACCCCGGCAGCCCGGCGCGCCCGCGCCAACAGCGGCTTCGACCGGTTCGCCTCACCCGCCGCCCGGGCGCGTGCCGGCCGGGTCTGACGGCGCGCCGGCGCGGACGCCGCGCAGGAGCAGGTAACCGATCATCCAGAACTCGCCGGCGGACGCGGGCAGCGCGAGGAGGTCGACGGCCGTCGCTACTCCGCGACCCGGGTGCGTGCCGACCAGGCGAAGACCGCGGGCACGGCGCCGTCCGATGTGTACCGGCGCTCGAAGTGCTCGTACCCGGAGCCGTGCCGGATCTTGACCTTGTGCTCGTCGTTGGGCACCCGCCGGACCCGCTCGCCGTCCGGCAGGTCGTCCGGTCCACCCTCGAGGATCGCTTCGATGAAGAGGTCGTTCATCTTCTCACTCCCGTCGTCGCTATCGTCGGTCTCGACGCTATGGCCGGGCACCGGCGGGTAGTACCCGTGCCGGCCCCCTAGGGCCCCCTCGATCGATCGCGGTCAGCACTGGCGTACGTTGGGCGGATGAAGCTTCCGGGGGACTTCATGTGGGGTACGAGCGCATCGGCGACCCAGGCGGAGGGCGCCGCGCCGGCCTCGGACTGGTACGCCTGGGAGCGCGCGGGTCACGCGCCGATCTCGGGGGACGGCAACGGCTTCGGCTCGCGCTACGCCGACGACTTCGAGCTACTGGCCGGCTGGGGCTTCGGCCACCATCGGCTCACGATCGACTGGTCGCGGGTCGAGCCCGCCGAGGGCCGCGTCGACCCCGCGGCGGTCGAGCACTACCGGGCGGTCCTCGCCGCCGGCCGGGACGCCGGCCTCGAGGTCTGGGCCTGCCTGCTGCACGGCGCGCTGCCGGCGTGGTTCGCGGCATCGGGCGGCTTCCTCGACCCCGCGGCCGGGGCGCGGTGGCGGCGCTGGGTGGACCTCGCCGCCGAGACCTTCGGCGACCTGGTGGCCGGGTGGAAGCCGGTGAACGGCCCGGCCAGCTTCGCCACCAAGCGTTATCTGACCGGCCAGTTCCCGCCCGGCATCCGTGATCAGGCCACCTTCGGACGTGCGCTGCACGCGATCCAGCTGGCCGACTTCGAGGCCGCCCGGGTGCTGCGGCAGACCGGCCGCCCGACCGCCAGCGTCGAGGCGCTGGCACCGATCATCGCGCGCAGCGAGGCGGCCGCGCCCGCCGCGAAGGGCCACGACGGCGTGCTGTGGGACTCCTGGCTGCGGCTGGCCCGCAGCGACGAGTACGGCGACGCGTTCGACTACATCGGCTTCTCCTACTACTTCGGGGTCGAGGTCGACGAGCGCGGCCGCCCGGGACCGTACCCGCCCGGGGAGGCCACCGGGCCGCAGGGCTACGTGCCGTGGGCCGACGGGCTGCGGGTCGTGCTCGACCGGCTCGCCGCCGAGCTGCCGGGCCGGCGCCTGCTCATCAGCGAGCTCGGCTACGGCGGCACCGACGACCGGGCCCGGGCCGACTACCTGACCAGGTCGCTCGACCACGTCGGCGCGGCGATCGCGGACGGCATCGACGTGGCCGGCGCCTTCCTCTGGACCGGTGTGGACAACTACGAGTGGAACGACGGTTACGAGGTGCCTTTCGGCCTGTTCACCGCCGACCGGGAGCCCCGGGCCAGCGCCGAGGTGGTCCGCCGGTTCATCGGGCGCGACTGAGACCGTTCGAGGGGTGTCGATACTTACCCTCATGGATGGATACCGGTATGCTCCACGCTTTGTGTCCGGCTAAGCACTGGGGGGTACCTATGCCGGAGGAAGCGCGCCTGGTCCACTGCGCACGCAAGCTCAACGGCCTGCTGGCCACCATTGTGGACGACACCAGCAGCGACTTCTCGATCTCCTGGTACGACACCGCGCGCGTGGTCGCGCTCTGGTCCGCCCGGCCCGGTGGAATGCCGCAGGCTCTGGCCGACAACGCCGTACGGGCGCTGCTGAACGGCCAGAACGCCGACGGAAGCTGGGGATACCCACAGGCCGCCGTCACCTACCGGCTGGTGCCGACGCTGAGCGCCGTGCGGACGCTCTCGCTGCTCGGCCACCGCGCGGCGGCGGAGCGCGGCATCGGGTTCCTCGCCGGGCAGCTGGTGCACTTCGCCCCGGAGCGGCAGCCCGACACGGTCGCGGTCGAGCTCATCATGCCCGATCTGCTGGAGGCCCTGGTCGCCGACGGGGCGAGCCCGCTGGCGCCCGCGCTGGACATGCAGCGCTCGTGGCTGGCCCGGCTGCACGGGCTGCGCCGGCGGCTCACCGGCGACGCCCGGCTGCCGCCGCCGCTGTGGCACTCGCTCGAGGTGCTGGGCCCGGCCGCCGCGGCCAGGGCGTCGCTGGTCAAGGGCGCGATGACCTGTTCCCCGGCGGCCACCGCCGCCGCCCTCGCGTGGGCGCCCGAGACCTCCGCCGAGGCGGAGGCGTTCCTGACCGCGGAGGCGGCCCGGTACGCCGGCGGCTGGCCGACGGTGGCGCCGGTGCAGTTCTTCGAGGGCGCGTGGGTGGTGAGCGCGATGGTGCAGAGCCGCGTACCGCTCGAGCCCGGCCGCGCCGGGCGGGCGCGGGACTGGCTCACGACGGCGCTGCGGCCCGAGGGCGCGGTACCCGGATACGGACTGCCGCCGGACGCCGACGACACCGCGTGCGTGCTGTACGCCCTGGCCTACCTGGGCGCCTCCCCCGACCCGAGCCTGCTCGACCGCTACGAGCGCCCCGGGCACTTCGCCACGTTCACAGTGGAGCGCACGCCGTCTATCTCTACCAACGCGCACGTGCTGCGGACCCTGCGCGCGTACGGCGATCCGGTCCGGGCCCGGACCGCCCGGGACTACCTGATGGCCACGCAGAACGACGACGGCTTCTGGGCGGACAAGTGGCACGCGTCGCCCTACTACGCCACCTCGGCGGCAACCCTCGCCCTGGCCTGCGATCCGGGCACCGCCGACCGGGTGACGCGGACCGTCCGGTGGCTGCTCGACTCGCAGCGCGAGGACGGCTCGTGGGGCGTCTGGCACGGCACCTACGAGGAGACGGCCTACGCGCTGCGGGCGCTGCTCGCCGCCGACGCGCCGGACACCGCCACGGCGCTGCGCCGCGGCGCCGCGTACCTGCTGGCGGGCTGCGCGGCGGACTTCCCGGCGGAGGGCCGGGCACCGCTGTGGCAAGGCAAGGAGCTGTACGAGCCGCGGCGGATCGTGCTGGCCTTCGCCTACGCGGCCCTGCACGCGTGCGGGAGCGCGGGGGTGCTGGGCGACGGCCGGGTGCCGCTACCGCGCCAGTACGAACGCTCCCGCCACGCATAGACCGAGCGCGGCCCCGGCCAGGACCTGCGGCACGGTGTGGTCGGCGAGGGCGACCCGGGCCCAGCCGATCAGGGCGACGACCGGCAGGGTCAGCCAGAGCCACGGCCCGAAGAGCGCGACGAGGACACCGACGGTCATCATGGCCACCGTCGCGTGCACCGAGATCTTCCAGAGACCGGTGATCGCGATGGTGGCCACCGCGAGCACGACGATCGCCGCGATCAGGGCGAGCAGCTCACGCGGCGCGCCGGTGGCGGCCAGCAGCGCCAGCCCGGCCAGCACGGTGACCAGTCCGACGAGCAGCGGCAGCCGCCGGTGCTCGCGGACCCCGATGTGCACGTCGGTCAGGGTGCGCCGGCGCACCCTGAACAGGATGTACGCCAGCGGCGCGGCACTGACGAAGGCGACGGCGACGGCGCCCCAGGCGAGGCCGGGGAGCATGCCGGCGGCGTGCACCGGCACCAGCAGGAGTTGGACGCTGACCAGCACGACCGGGGACAGCACATCGGTGATCAGCTTCGCGGCGCGCGGCGCGGCGGCCGGCTCCGCGGTACGGGTCGCGGTCATGACAGGGACGGCTCCGGGGCGGACGGCCTCTCGGCCTGCTGACGGCGGAAGGCGACGGCCACCTTCTCCAGGTAGCGGCTCTCGCTGCTGAGGCTGGCGTCGCCGTCCGCCGGGTCGGTCTCCTCGCGCTCCGGGACGGCGGTTGCGCCGCGCCGGTCCGCGCTCTCGCCGGCCACCCGCAGCGCGGTGATCAACTCGACGGCGTCGACCTCGGCGCGCAGCCGGTCACCGGCCAGCCCGCGCCCGGCCGCCTCGGCCTCCACCCGCTGCACCTCGGCGGGATCGCTGTGCGCCCGCAGGATCAGCTGGGCGTCCCGGATCTCGATCACCCGGCGGTAGAGCCGGATGCCGATCTCGCCGCGCCCGTACCGGCCGGCCATCGCCTGCCCGGAGACGAGCGAGACCTCGGGCACGGCGGCGTTCAGGACGGACCACAGCGGGGTCAGCCGCCGGTAGCTCACGTACTGCCGCAGGCGGATCCAGGGAACCGCGGCGTGCCGGCCCCACAGCGGCATGGTGGCGCCGACGGCGACGAGGATGCCGGCCGTACCGGCCAGCGCCGCGGAGATCATGGACTCGTCGCCGCCCGGCCGGTGGCCGGTCCAGCCGCCGATCAGCAACGCCAGCTTGTAGGCGAAGTAGGCCACGCTGGCAACGGCGCCGGCGGCGACCAGGCGCAGGCCGTACCGCAGGGCTCCCTGCGCGTAGCGCGAGTACCGGATCGACAGGGTGAGCAGGTCGGTGATGGCCAGGCTCAGGAAGGCCAGATAGCAGAACTGGTACCCGATGATCGGCGGATAGTCCGCGTACGCGGTGAGGAAGTCGTTGCGTTCCACCGTGTCACTGCCGAGCAGCGTGACGGCCATGCCGGTGACCGCGAGGGCGAGGGCGATCAGGCGCACCCGCACGCGGGGCCGCGCGTCCTCCGGCCGCTCGGCGAGGTAGAGCATCATCGCCTGCAAGGCGGCGGCGCTGATCAGGGTCAGCGTGTTGCCGACCAGCCGCCCGCTGTTCGGGATGCCGATGACCCCGCTGAGCCAGGGTGTGATCGGCGGGGCGGTCACGATGAAGGCGAGGCCGAAGACGCCGAGCATGATGCACAGGGCGCGCAGCGCGGGGCGCTCCGGGTGCCGGATCGCGTCCCGCGCCTTCAGGGCACAGGTGCACAGGCCGAGCAGGCCGGCCAGCACCATCACCACGGTCGCCACGGCCACCTCATCCGTTGAAGGTCGACTTCAGCCGGTCCATCTGCCGGGCCAGCCGCGCGTTGAGCACCGGGTCGACGCCCGGCCTGCGGTCGGCGACCCGTTCCAGGATCAGCGTGGCGAGCAGTTCGGCCTCCTGCTCCTCGGCGTCGCTGTACGACGTGCGGTTGAGCAGGCTGCGGACCATCGCGGGGTCGAGGTCTGGCATCAGGATGCGGGTCAGTTCGTCGCCGATCCCGGTCTCGCCGCGGTGCTGGCAGAGCATGTGGCCGACCTCGTGCAGCACGATGTGTTCCTGGTGCAGCTGGGCGGTGCGGGCGTACACGATGATGTCGACGTCGGCCAGCTTCAGCCACATCCCGCAGGCATGGCCCGGCAGGTGGTCGTTGGGGTGCAGCTCGATGCGGCGCTGACGGCGCTGGGCGAGCCGGGCGATGAACTCGTCCAGGGTGAACGGATCGGGCAGGCCGTCGGCCTGCATCAGCGAGCGCACATGTCGATCGCAGCGACGACGTAACTCTCGATACCGCACGGCAGACACCCTAACGAGAAATAGCTACCTGTTGCGCGAAGTGGTCGATCGTTGACAGCACCGGACGGGCGTGTGCGGCCGGCAGGCTCACGGTCCGGCCTCCGGTGGGGCGGGCCGGCTGGAACCGGTCGCCCTGCTGCTGTCCCGGATGTTGCTGATCTCGCGGACGATCTGCGCCACGGACCGACGGGTGGCCTCGTCCATCGTCATGGCCCGCAGCGCGATGTCGCGCACGGCCGCGTCGCGCAGGGCGACGGCGAGCTCGAGCTGGGAGTCGATCTGGGCGGCGGCCTCGTCGTCGAAGAAGTACGCGACGGGTACGCCGAAGAAGGCGGCGAGCGCCTCGAGATGCCGCTTGGTGGGGTTGTCGCGCTGCCCGGTGCGCAGCTGCCACACGTACGTCTTCGAGAAGGTGCCGGCCATCGCCTCGCAGCCGTGCGCGACCTCGTCGTACGTGTACTCGCGGCCACGGGGGCGCACGGTCTTGAACAGCTTGTCGATCCGCTGTGCGAGCGGTCCGGTCTCCGCGCCGGCTGCCATGGCTTACCACCTCGTTCGCCGACGTGAACGTCCACTTGCACGCAGACAGTACACCAGTTGACACGGTTACGTCAGTCGCTATTCTAATCCACATTGTTCGCTGAGATGAACCACGGGGCTCGTCCGCTTGCGTGCGGGTCCACTGCGGACTTCGGCGGTCAGGCGGAGGCGGGCGGGTCTCGGCGGCACGGGGGTGCCGAGGAGGCCTGCCTCGGTCGCGGGCCGCCGCGCACTCTGGTCACATGCGTCACGGGGGAGTCATCACATGCATGCAGAATCCGCGGCCGGGATCCGGCAACGAACACCCCAGCACGGCGGCTGTCCGAATGCGACGCCGCTCGGTGTCACCGTGCTCAGCGAGGCCGAGTGCCGGGTGGCCGCGCTCGCCGTACAGGGCTACACCAACCGGGACATCGCCGCCCAGCTGTTCCTGACCATCAGCACGGTCGAGCAGCATCTCACCCGCGCCTACCGCAAGCTGCGGGTGAACCGCCGCCGGGACCTGCCCGGCGACCTGCACCGCTACGAGCCGACCGACCTGCGCTGTGCCCGGCCGCGTGCCTGATCCGGGCGGCGCCCCGGCCGGGATCCGGCTCAGCGCCACCGTCATGGCGCACCCGAGCCGGCTGCGGCCGGCCCGGGAGGTGCTGGCCCGGGCGCCGGGCGGCCTGCTCGGGCTGACCCTGGACCCCGAGCCGGACGGGCCGCCGACGGCGCTGCGCACGGCGATGCTGGCCTGGTCCGGCACCGGCGCGGAGGACTCGCACCGGCTGGTCCTGCAGGACGACGCCCTGTTCGGCCCGGGGTTCCTCACCGCCGTGCGTGACGCCGTCGCCGCGCAGCCACGCGCGGCGCTGGCCTTCTACACCAACTGGAACTCCCGAAACGGCGCCGCGGTCCGGCTCGCGGTGCTCTCCGGCGCAAGCTGGGCGAGGGCGACCGCGGAGTACACCCCGTCGGTCGCACTCGCGCTGCCGGCCGAGGTCGCCCGCGGCTTCGAGGCGTTCGGCCGCCGCCACGGCGGCACCTGGCAGGACGATGTGATCATGGCCCGCTACCTGCGGGAGCGCGGCGTGCCGACGCTGCTCGCGGCGCCCAACCTGGTCGAGCACGACGCACTGGCCAGCCTGAACGGGCACGACTTCCAGGGGCTGCGACGCTCCGCGTGCCCACCCGGTCCGCCGGGTCCGCCGCCCGGCGGTCCGGTCGCGTCGTTCGCCGTCGTGCCCTTCTTCAAGCAGGGCATCTCCTGGTGCGCGACCCGGATGCTCACCGGCGAGCGGCTCGGCTGGGAGACGGTGACGGGCGAGCGGCAGCTGTCGCGGCTCGGACTCTCCGAACTCGAGTGCCGCGCCGGGTACGCCGAGGCCGTCGCCGGCCTGCGCGCCGATCCGGCCGGCACGGCCGGCGTCGGCGAGCCGGAGCTCTGGGGCGTCTGGCTCACCGCCTACCTGATGGGCGTGCTCGTTGGCGGCGGCGAGGTGCCCGCCGAGCTCGCCGACCGGGCCCTGGCCACCATCGGCCCCGGCGGCCTGTGCGAGCGGCACGACCTGACCGCGCCGCGGCAGCTGGCCGAGGTGTCGCTGCGGCTCGCCCGCGCCGCCGTGTCCGCCGGGACGCAGGCGCGGCCGGCCGCGCGCCGGACGGCGGCGCGGCGGCTGCGGATCGTCGTGCTCGGCGGCCGCGGATTCCCCGGCCGCCGGCTCGTGCGCTGCCTCGCCGACGCCGGCCACCACCTGGTCTCGGTCGACGACGACCAGGCGGTGGAGGACCACCCCGGGGTGCGCTCGCTGACCGGCGACCGGCTCGCGGGAGCCTGCGCCGACGCCGACGTAATCGTCGCCGCCGACGGCGCGGACGTGCCGCGCGACGTGCTCGGCGGGGCGCGGCTGATCCGCATCGTCCCCGGCGAGCAGGCGGTCGCCGCGCCGCCGGCGGGAGTCACCGTGCTGCGCGCCGGCACGGCGTACGGGCCCGGCATGCCGGGCGGGACCATGCTGCCCGAGCTGGTCCGGCGGTGCCTGATCGGGATGCCCCTGCCGCGGCCGCCGGACGGCGCCGCGGCGCACCGGCTGGTGCACGTGGACGATCTGGCCGCCGCCGTGCTCGCCGCGGCGGGCCGCGACGGCGTCTTCGTTGCCAGCGCACCGCCGCTGAGCGGCGCGGAGCTCGCGGAAGGTGTCCGCGCCGCGGTGCGGCCGGTACCGATCTCCGACGAGGAGCACGGCGGCCTGCCCGTGCCGGCAGCGTGGCCGGCGGGGCGGTCGGACCGGTGGGACTGGCGCGCGCGGGTCCCGCTGATCGAGGGCATCCGCACGTACGCGCAGTGGTTCGCCTACGAGAGCTGAGTCATTCCGGCACCTGGGCGGTGACCCGCCAGCCGGCGCCGCCGTCGCGCTCGCCCGCGGTCAGGGTGCCGCCGACCAGCGCCAGCCGCTCGCGCATGCCGGTCAGGCCGTACCCGGAGACCGTCTCCCGCTCACCCGCCGGCGTCGGAGCCGGGCGGTCGTTGAGCACCTCCAGCCGGATCAGGTCGTCGGCGGTGTAGTCGAGGTCCACCGCCACCCGCTCCCCCGGCGCGTGCTTGGCCGCGTTGGTCAACGCCTCGCGCAACGCACCCACCAGCGAGACCGTCGCCGCGCTGGAGGCCGGCCGGTGGCGCGGGGACACCCGCAGGTCGACCGGGGTCTGATGGTCACGTCGGAACGCGTCGACGACGTCGGCCACCGCGTCCGGCAGCGACGGCACGTCGCCGCGCAGCGCCGCCACCGCGTTGCGGGCCTCGATCAGGCCCTCCTCGGCGAGCCGGTTCGACCGGCGGACCCGGGCCAGCGCGCCGGGCACGTCGCCCTTGTCGGCGAGCAGCGCCTCGGCGACCTTGAGCTGCATGCCGAGCGCGCCCAGCGAGTGCGCCAGCACGTCGTGCATCTCCCGGGCGATGCGGGCGCGCTCGTCAAGGGCGGCGGCCCGGGCCTGCTCCTGCTGCGCCAGCGAGGTCTGCCGCAGCAGCTCCTCCGCCTGGTCGGTGCGCAGCTCGTACTGCCGCCGGTGCAGGCCGAGCAGCGTGACCAGCAGGATCAGGCCGGGATAGCCCAGCACGTCGTCCCACGGATGACCGGTGAGCAGATAGCTCAGCACGCTGCCGGCCAGGACGCCGCTCACGACCACGACGATCGCCCCGCCGCTCGGGCCGGTCAGCGAGGCGAACCGGCTGAGCAGCACGCAGATCAGGACCAGGGCGGTCGGGTCGTCCGCCGAGCCCACCACGAACACCGGCAGCAGGGCGCTGAGCGCCAGGGCCGCGTTGGCCGGCTGCGGGCTCCACGGAGCGACGATGATGAAGGCGATCCAGGCGAGCATCGAGGCCGCGTACACCGCCCAGATGCCGACGGTGTCCTCGCGCGCGGTGATCAGGCTCAGCACCAGTACCGCGGTGCCGAGCAGTTGCACCACCAGCCAGCTGGGTGCCAACCGGTCCACGAAGTGCCAGCGCTTGTGCATGCAGGTCGTTTCTACTTCTTGTTGACCACTCGGTAAATGACGACCATCAGGATGATAACGACAACCGCGGCGACCGCCACGATGCCGATCTTCCACAGCAGATCCATGAAGAGGTGGTGCATGAGCTCATCGCCGTCGAGCGCCGACATCCGTCACCTCCGGCCGTTGCGGCTGTCGAGCGAGTTCACGACGACGCGCACGATGGTGGAGAGCAGCCCGCCGCGCCGGCCGTAGCCGCCCCGGTAGTCCTGGCGGCTGTCCAGGTAGGCGCGGGCCGCGGGGGCGACGTAATCGCCGAGCTTGCGCGCCTCGTCGAGCCGGCCCTTGCGCTTGAGCACCACCAGCACGGTGAAGGCGAGCAGCACCAGGACCGCGACGCCGGCCACGATCAGACCGAAGCGGATCAGCAGGATGGTCATCAGGCTGTCCGTGTCCAATGCGACATTCATCTCGAACTCCTTCCGGATAGGACGTTCCGAAGCTATCGAGGCGCCCTGGGGGGCCGGCACCTCCCGCGGGTGGAGACCGGGTGGAGATCCGGGGCCGCCGGCTCCACCCGTTCTCCACCCGCCGGCGGGCTCAGAGCCGGACGGTGCGCGGCGTGGCGACCGAACCGGTCGTGTCGAACAACCGTCGGGCGGCGGCGAAGACCTCCGGGCCGTACTGGCGGTGCCGCTGGAGCAGGACGGTCATGTCCGCCTGCGCCAGCGCCGAGTCGAGGTCCGGCACCCGCTCGATCCGGCCGCCGGGCCAGGCCAGGCCGTTCGCGTACGGGTCGTGGCAGAGCACCCGCACGCCGCGGTCCTGCAGGAACCGCGCGATCGGCGCGGCCGGGGTGTGCCGGGTGTCGACCGTGTCCGCCTTGTAGGTGACGCCGAGCAGCAGCACGGTCGCCGCGCCCGCCGCCGGGATCCCGCCGAGTTCCAACTCCTTGCAGACCCGGTCGGCCACCCAGAGCGGCTGGCTCTCGTTGATCTCGTGTGCGGTCTCCGCCATCCGGAACGCCATGCCCTGCGAGGCCGCCTCGTGCACCAGGTAGAGCGGGTCGGCCGGGATGCAGTGGCCGCCGACCCCGGCGCCGGGCCAGAAGGACGCGAAGCCGTACGGCTTGGTGGCGGCCGCCTCGATGGTGTCCCAGACGTCGATGCCCATGCCGTGGCAGATCTGCGCGAACTCGTTGACCAGCGCGATGTTGACCTGCCGGTAGGTGTTCTCGAGGATCTTCGCCGCCTCGGCCTCCCGCATGCCGCGGGCCAGGTGCACCTGCCCCACCTGGTCGTAGACGGCGGCGGCCCGGTCGCGGCACGCCGGCGTCAGGCCACCGACCACCCGCGGCGTGTTGGCCACCCCGAACCGGGCGTTGCCGGGGTCGATCCGCTCCGGCGAGTACGCCAGGTTGAAGTCGACGCCCGCGACCAGCCCGGACTCCTCCAGCACCGGCAGCACCAGCCCGTCCGTGGTCCCCGGGTGGGTGGTGGACTCCACCACCACCAGCTGGCCGGGGCGCAGCTGGTCGCGGACGGTCGCCACCGCGCCGAGCAGCGGCCGCAGGTTGGGCTCGCCGCGGTCCACCGGTGTCGGCGCGCAGATCAGGATCACCTCGCAGCCGGCCAGCACGGCCGGGTCGGCGGAGGCGCGCAGGTCCGTGCCGAGCGCCGCGATCTCCTCGCCGGTCACCGTGTCCACCGGGGACCGGCCGGCGTTCACCACGTCCACCCGGTGGCGGTCGATGTCGTAGCCGAACACCTGGTTGCCGGCCCGGGCGAGGGCCACCGCCATGGGCAGGCCGGCGTAGCCGATGCCCACCATGCCTATGCGTAACGCTGTCATCGTCGTCACCTCTGGGTCGGGCCGGTCAGCAGGCCAGCCGGTACGGAACGAAGCTCTCGGCGTGCCCGACGTCGATGGACGCCCCGGCGGCCGAGTCGATGCGGTCGACGTGCTCGATGGAGCGGGGACCGGCGGCACGCATCTGTGACCCGTACGCCCGCAGCGCCTCCTCCTTGGCCGGCCAGTACGCCGTCGTGTCCACGTGCACCCACCAGGACTCGTTCTCCGCGCTCCAGCGGTCCTCGACGCCGCGGTAGCCGAGCACGATGCGCGGGGTCGGCTTGAGCCCGGCCGGATGCACCCGGGCGGCGGCGAAGCCGGCCCGGTGCACCGCCTGGTGGTCCTGGTGGTAGCCGCCCGCCGACGGAATGAACAGCGCCACCGGATCCACCGTCGCGAGCGAGACCTCCTCGTGCCGTTCGATGAGATCGACAAGCTCGCGCTGGCGGTTG
Source organism: Actinoplanes sp. NPDC049118 (assembly GCF_040648555.1). Taxonomy (NCBI): domain Bacteria; kingdom Bacillati; phylum Actinomycetota; class Actinomycetes; order Micromonosporales; family Micromonosporaceae; genus Actinoplanes; species Actinoplanes sp. NPDC049118. The sequence goes on along the minus strand of NZ_JBEZDY010000031.1, from coordinate 25,178 downwards.
CAGACGTCGACCGTGCCGGTCTCGTCAATCCAGGCGATCACGCTGCTGCGCACGCCCAGCGCCGCGCAGGCCTTGGCGAACTCCTGCTCGCGCAGGAACGGGTCGCTGGCGCCGCCGTACATCCGGCCGCGGCGGACCGTCACGCACAGGACGTGCACCGCCACGCCGGTCGCCGAGAGGCGGGCCAGGGTCCCGCCGGGCCCGATCGTCTCGTCGTCCGGGTGGGGGGCGACGACCAGGACCCGGTCGTCCGGCCGCAGGCCCAGCACGGAGTCGCTGAGCGCCAGGGCCGCGGAGGTCACGAGGCTCCGCCGCTCGCGGCGAGCCGCTCCAGGTGGCCGATGACCGCGTCCATGCCCGGCAGGCCGAGGATCCGGCGCTGCGCGGCCCGCGCGTTGGCCAGGATCCGCTCGTCGGTCAGCAGCCGCTTGCAGGCCGAGGCGATGCCCTCGGAGCTGACGTCGGTCACGTGCACGCCGAGGCCGAGCTCCTCGATCCGGGCGGCGTTGTGGTGCTGGTCGCTGTACTGCGGCAGCACCGCCATCGGCACGCCGACGCGCATGCCCTCGCGGATGCTGTTGTAGCCGCCGTGGGTCAGGAAGACCTGGGTGCACTGAAGCAGCAACGGCTGCGGCACCCAGTCGGCGATCTGCACACCCGGGCCGACCTCCATGTCGTCGGTCGGCAGGCCGCCGGTGGACACGATGCCGTGGCAGTCCAGGGCGGACAGACCGCCGATGATGGACCGCAGGGTCTCGGCCGGCTCCGCCATGCCGTCGGGCAGCGGGATGCCCATCATCTGCATCGCCAGCACGACCGGCAGCGACGTGCCGACCGAGGCCAGCACGACGGGCTTGTCGCCGGAGAGGCCGGCGTACTCGGCGGGCAGCATCTCGGTGCCGTCCACCGAGATGGGCTGCGCGTACTCGAACGGCGCCGGCAGGTCGAACGCCGCGAAGTTGTACGCGTGCGGCAGGCAGCTGATCCGGCCGTACCGGTAGATGGACCACTTGTCGTCCTGCTCGGGCAGCCCGAGCTCGGCGCGGCGCTGGTTGAGCAGCTTGGCCACCCCGTCCGGGTCGACCAGGTTGCCGGCGCCGGAGGGCGCGGAGATGTGCGGGATGCCGAGCTTCTCGGCCACCAGGCAGCCGGCCAGCTCGCCGCCGTCGCGCAGCACGATGTCCGGGCGGAAGTCCCGGGCCAGTTCGAGGATCACGTGGTACGCGGCGGCGACGTGCGGCCCCGCGGCGAAGCCGATCATCTGCATCCGGGTGTCGATCTCCTCGCCCGAGCCGAAGATCTCCGGGTCCAGCGCGTCGCGCATGGACCGCAGCTCCTTCATCGAGTCGACGAAGTCCGGCATCGCCGGGTCGACCCGGGCACCGCAGTCGGCGTACACGTCGGCGAGGTGCTCGGGCAGGACGACCAGGACCTCGTGCCCGGCCTGTGCCAGGGCACGGACCAGCGGGAGTACCGCACGGGCGTGCCCCTGTGAGCCGGTGACGGTTGACAGAACGCGCATGGGAAGGCCTTTCAGGCTCAGAGCGTGGTGAGACCGGGACTGACGGCGTTCACGAGGGCGGCCATGTTGCCCATCGGGTGCCGGTTCTCGTGGAGCATCTGGTGCGCCTCGCCGATCTGGTCGAAGGTGCCGCACCAGGTGACGCAGGAGCTCAGCCGGCCGTCGGCCATCAGCTGGATGACCTCGCGGTTCTCCCGGTCGTTGGAGCCGTGCGAGCCCTGCAGCCGCTTGCTGCGCATCCACAGGTACCGCAGGTCGATGTCGCCGTTGTAGCCGCTGGTGCCGCCGCAGATGACCACCATGCCGCCGGTGTCGCAGACCATCATCGAGGTGGGCAGGGTGTCCTCGCCGGGGTGCTCGAGCACGATCCGCGGGCTGCGGCGCTCGCCCAGGATCTCCCAGATCTTCTTGCCGAAGCGCCGGGCCTCGGCGTTCCACGCCTCGACGGCCGGGACGTCGTCGATGTCGGGCAGCCGGCCCCAGTGGTGGAACTCGTTGCGGTTGATGACGCCCTTCGCGCCGAGCTCGAGGCACCAGCGGCCGCGCTCCTCGCTGGAGACCACGGCGATCGGGATGCCGCCGCGGTTCTTCACGATCTGGATCGCGGCGGAGCCGAGCCCGCCCGAGCCGCCCCAGATCAGCACCACGTCGCCGGGCCGCACGTCGTGCGGCGCCCAGCTGGTCAGCTGCCGGTACGCGGTGGCACCGGTCACCAGCATGCTGCCGGCGTCCTCCCAGGACAGGTTGGCCGGCTTGGGGTGGCACTGGTGCTCCTGCACCAGCGCGTACTGGGCGAAGGAGCCGTAGTTGGACTCGTAGCCCCAGGCGGTCAGGGACTTGGCGAACATCGGGTCGACGCCCAGGCGCACGTCCGGCGCGGTCTCGTCCCACTGGCCGCCGGAGGTGATGACGTGGTCTCCGGGCTTGACGTCCCGCACGTCCGGGCCGACGGCCCAGACGACGCCGGCACCGTCGCTGCCGCCGATGTGGAAGGCCTCGGTGGCGCCCAGGGTCTTCTGCCGCATCGAGATCACGTCGAGCGGGGTGCCGAGGGACGCCCAGACGTTGTTGTAGTTGATACCCGCGGCCATCGTGTAGACGAGCACCTCGCCGCGGCCGGGGCGCGGGACGTCGACGACCTCGGTGAGCATCGCCTTGGCGGGCTCGCCGAAGCGCTCCCGCCGGATGACCGTCGCGTACATCTGTGCTGGGACCACACCGAGCGGCGGGGTCTCCCCTAGTTCGTACAGTGGCTTGGTCACGATCGCCCTCCTTCACGAAACGGCGTCGATTATTGGTATGAACGGAGTCGCTGAATTTCACCAAAATATCGACGGAGGGCGTTTCACAGATCCCCTAGCATCCCCTATCGAGGGCGCCGGCCCCTGTCTTGGACGAACGCGGTCGACCGTCGCCGGAAAAGGCGCGACCATCGGGCGATGAGTATCGACGGACAATGGCACATCGTCATCAGAAGCGCGCTGGGAAAGCAGGAGGCGACGGCGCAGTTCGAGAGCGACGGCAGCCGGCTGGTCGGCAAGGTCGACGCCGGCGGCGGACGGATCAACGACATCGAGGACGGCGCGATCGACGGCGACCTGCTCCGGTTCAAGGTTCCCATGTCGACCATGCCGATCACCCTGTCGTTCGAGGTGACCCGGGACGGCGACACGCTGGCCGGGCACGCCAAGGCGGGCGCCTTCGGCAAGGTCAAGGTGGCGGGCACGCGCGTGTGAGGCGCGGGTTCGACCACACCGGGCGCCCGGAGCCTGCTCCGGGCGCCCTTCGCCGTCCCGCGCGGGCCGCGCGGCTAATCCGCGGCGATCAGGCCGCAGGCCGCGACCAGGGCCTCCTGCGCGGCGACCGAGTGCACCGCCCGGGCGTCCACCGGCGATCCGGGGAACATCCGGCCCACCGCCAGGGCGCGGAACACCTGGCCGACCGGGCCGACCCGGCACGCCAGCCCGGCCAGCCGGTCCAGGTCGGCGCGGCTGTGCCCGTCCGCGGTCCACGGCTCCAGGTAGGCGTCCCGCAGCCGCCGCAGCACGGCCGGGCCGTCGGCGCCGAACCGTTGCCGGATCACCCGGGCGACCACCAGCAGGCTGGTGAAGGGGAACGCGACGGACGCGGCGTCCCAGTCGTGGAAGCGGTGGCGACCGTCCGGGCCGAGGAACACCTGGCCGTCCTGCAGATCGCCGTGGTCCAGCGTGATCGGGATGCCCGAGCCGTCGAGCTCGGCGCACCAGCCGGCGAAGCGGGCGCGGAGCCCGCCCAGCGCGTCGTGCACCGCGTCGTCCACCGCGGTGGCGCGCGCGGTCAGCAGCGCCATGCCGCCCGCCAGCATCGCCGGGCGGCGGTCGGGCAGGCCGAGCCCGATCAGCTCCTCGGCGCGCGGTGCGAGCGTGCGCTGCAGTTCCGCGTACTGCTGGAGCGGCGCCACCCAGGCTCCCGCGTCCTGCGGCCCGTCGGCGAGCGACCGCCCGCCGTCGCCGAACAGCGTCCAGCCGCGTCCGGGCTCCACCGCGAGCGGGGTCAGCACGTGGCCGGGCGCCCAGCCGGGCAGCGCGGCCGCCAGCTCGGGCTCGAACGCGGACGCCGGCGGGTTGGCCTTGAACCAGGCGGTCTCCCCGTCTGTCGGCACCCGGACCACCACCGACCAGGGGCGCAGGCGCACCCCGAAGCCGGCGCGGTCCACGGGCTCGCGGCCCGCGGCGCGCAGCGCGTCCTCCACCCAGGACAGCGCCTCGTCGCGCCACCCGGCTTCCTGCCAGGGGGTGAGCGCGTCGAAGCCGCCGGTCTCCGCGGTCGGCTCGTCCACGATCGTCATCACGTACCTCTTCTCGCTGGGATTCAGGTCGTCCCGGCCGGTACCGGCGCGCGATGCCGGCCGAAGTACTCGGTCACGGGTTCGGGGTCGGGGTCGGGCTCCCGCAGCTGCGGCGGCCGCATGCAGAGCGCCAGCACGGCGGCGAGGCACATCAGCCCGGCGCCGACGGCGAAGACCCGGCCGACCGCGTCGTCGAAGCCGATCTGGAAGGCCCGGGCCAGCCGCTCGTCCATCAGCGGCAGGAACGACGAGTCGGCGAGCGCCTCCCGGCCGCCGCGCAGCACCGTGAGGAACGGGGCGTTGTGCGGATCGTCGCGCACCGCCGGGTCGGCGAGCGCGGACGCCACGTCGGGCCGGGCGGCCGCCCTGGCCACCGAGGCGGACAGCGCGCCGGGCAGCGCGGCGAACAGCACCGACAGGTACGCCGCCACGCCGACGGCGCCGGCCGTCTCGCGGAAGAACATCACCGAGGACGTGGCCACCCCGAGGTCCCACTTCGGCACCGCGTTCTGGGCCGTCACGTTGAGGGACCGCGACGTGCCGATGCCGAACCCGAAGGCGATCATGATCACGACGAGCACCCAGACCGGCGTGTCGACGGTGAGCCGGTAGCAGGCGAGCAGCGCCAGCGCGGTGACCGCCGCGCCGCCGGCCGGCAGGGCCCGCAGCGCGCCGCCGCGCTTCACCACCTTGCCGGAGAAGATCATCGTGATCAGCGTGCCGCCCATCATCGGCAGCAGCATCAGCCCGGCCCGGGTCGGCGAGAAGCCCTGCACCACCTGGAGGTACAGCGGCACGGTGGAGATCACGCCGAACATGCCGGCGCCGACCAGCGCGGAGATGAGCACCGCCAGGCTGAACGTCGGCGAGCCGAACAGCCGGAGCGGGATCAGCGCGTCGTCGCCCATCCGCCGCTCGAACCAGAGGAACGCCACGATGCCCAGGCCACCGACGGCGTAACAGAGCAGGGCCGCCGGCGACGTCCAGCCCCGCTCGTGGCCCTGCTCGGCGACGAGCAGCAGCGGTACGGCGGCAGCCGTGATCATCGTCGCGCCCCAGTAGTCCACCCGGTGCGCCCGGCGTACGGCGTCGGTGCGCAGCACCCGCAGCACGATGACCATCGCGAGGGCGCCGACCGGCACGTTGACCAGGAAGATCCAGCGCCACCCGGCCATGCCGAGGATGGCGTCGTTGGCGGCGAACAGCCCACCGGCCAGCGGGCCGACCAGGCTGGCCGCCAGCCACGCGGTCATCGTGTAGCCCTGGAAGCGGGAGCGTTGCAGCGGCGGCACCAGATCCGCGGTGATCGCGCTGGACACCGCGAGCAGGCCGCCCGCGCCGAGGCCCTGCAGGCCCCGGAAGGCGGCCAGCTGGTACATGGTCTGCGCGAACGTGCAGGCCAGCGACCCGGCCACGAAGATCGAGATGGCCACCGCGAACATCGGGCGGCGGCCGTACACATCGGAGAGCTTGCCGTAGAGCGGCGTGGTCACCGTCGAGGTGATCAGGAACGCGGTGGTGACCCAGGCCTGCAGGCTCAGCCCGCCGAGGTCGTCCGCGATCGTCTTGATCGAGGCGCTCATCACCGTCTGGTCCAGCGCCGCCAGGAAGATCGCCGCGAGCAGCCCGGGCAGCACCGCCATGACGGCGCGGTGCCAGTCCTCGCGGCCGCCGGCGTCCTGGCCCGGCGCCGAAACCGCCGGTAACCGGGCGGTGGTGGCCGTGGCCATGTGCGGCACTCCTCACCGTCGATGGGATCCAAAGCCTCATCGAGAATGGCCGGGCCGGACACCCCAGGTAACCCCTAACTTGCCTGGCGAGGAATTGCGTTTCCATTCACGGCTGGGGCGGATAGGGGTTTCCGTCGCCACCGGCACGTCAATACGGTGGCCGGCAACGTGCGAATTGCCGCGCCATCGAGGGGAATTCCCATGACGTCTGCAAAACCGGCGCCGATCACCATGCTCGTACCCGATTTCCCATTCTCGTACGACGAATGGCTGAGTCATCCGGCCGGTCTGGGCACCGTTCCCACCGAGCGCCTCGGCACCCGCGTCGCGGTGATCGGCGGCGGCATGGCCGGCATGACCGCGGCGTACGAGCTGATGCGCCTCGGACTGCGGCCGATCGTGTACGAGGCCGGGCAGCTCGGCGGCCGGATGCGCTCGGTGCCGTTCCCCGGCGCGCCGGGCGTGGTCGCCGAGATGGGCGCCATGCGCTTCCCCGTCTCGGCCCGCTCGCTGTTCCACTACGTCGACCTCCTCGGGCTGCCGACCCGCCCGTTCCCCAACCCGCTCGCCCCGGGAACCCCCGCGACCGTCATCCACCTGGGCGGCGAACGGCACCACGCCCGGACCGCCGACGACCTGCCGGCCGCGTACCAGCAGGTGGCGGACGCCTGGGAGAAGGTGCTGACCGAGCACGCCGAGCTGTTCACGGTGAGCACCGCGATCCGCGACCGCGACGTGGCGACCCTGAAGTCGGTGTGGAACCGGCTGGTCACCGAGCTCGACGACACGTCCTTCTGGGGCTTCCTCTCGGCCAGCCCGGCGTTCCGGTCCTTCCGGCAACGGGAGATCTTCGGCCAGGTCGGCTTCGGCAGCGGCGGGTGGGACACCGACTTCCCCAACTCGGTGCTGGAGATCCTGCGGGTCGTGTACACCGGGGCCGACGTCGACCACGTGCTCATCCCGGGCGGCTGCCAGCAGCTGCCCCGCGGCCTCTGGCGGCACCGGCCCCGCGGCCTCGCGCACTGGCCGCACGGCACCTCGCTGGCGCTGCTGCACGGCGAGGCCGGGCCGCGCCCGGCGGTCGCCTCGATGCGGCGCAGCGAGGGCGGCATCGAGGTGCGCGACGTCACCGGCCAGGGCGAGGTCTTCCAGGCAGTGGTCTGCACCCCGCACGTGTGGACCCTGCTGAACCGGATCCGGACCGACCCGGCGCTACTGACACCGGCACAGTGGACGGCCGTCGAGCGGACCCACTACATGGGTTCCTCGAAGCTGTTCGTGCTCACCGACCGGCCGTTCTGGCGCGACGTCGACCCGGCGACCGGTCACGAGACGATGGGCATGACCCTCACCGACCGGCTGGCCCGCGGCGTGTACCTGTTCGACGACGGCCCGGACGAGCCCGGCGTGATGTGCCTGTCCTACACCTGGAACGACGACTCGCTGAAGGTGGCGACCCTGTCGGCCACCGAACGGCTCGAGGTGCTGCTCGCCCGGCTGGCCGACATCTACCCCGGCGTGGACATCCGCTCGCACATCGTCGGTGACCCGGTCGCGGTGACCTGGGAGACCGAGCCGGCGTTCATGGGCGCGTTCCGGGCGAACCTGCCCGGCCAGTACCGCTACCAGCGGCGGCTGTTCACCCAGTTCATGCAGGATCCCGGCGGCTTCTACCTGTGCGGTGACGACGTGTCGTGGACCGCCGGCTTCGCCGAGGGCGCGGTCACCACCGCGCTCAACGCCGTGTGGGGCGTGATGCACCAGCTCGGCGGCGCCTCCCCCGACGACAACCCCGGCCCGGGCGATGCGTTCCACCGGCTCGCGCCCGTCGATCTGCCCTATTCCTGAGCCGTTCCCCAGAGAGGCCATCGAGATGACCGTGACCGCACCGGACGTGCTCGCGCCGGCGACCCGGACGCTGATCGGGCAGCTGCGCCTGCGCGCCAAGAAACATCCCGACCAGCTCGCGTACGGCTTCCTGCGCGACGGCGAGGAGCTGACCGACTCCATGACCTTCCAGCAGGTGGAGGACGAGGGCCGCGCGGTCGGCGTTGCGCTCGCGGCCCGCGGCCTGAGCGGCGGCGCCGCCGTGCTGCTCTACCCGACCGGGCTGGACTTCGTGCGTGCCCTGGTCGGCTGCATGTTCGCCCGGATCGCCGGCGCGCCCGCGCAGGTGCCGACCCGCCGGCGCAGCCTCGAGCGGGTACGCCGGATCGCCGACGACGCCGGCACCACCGTCGTGCTCACCACCGGCGAGGTGAAGCGCCGCCTCGAGGAGCAGTTCGGCGGCACCCCGGAGCTGGCCGGGCTGACCCTCGTCGACACCGGCGCGCTGGGCGCGACCGCGTACATCGAGCTCGAGGAGCCGGGGCCGCAGGACCTCGCGCTGCTGCAGTACACCTCCGGCTCGACCGGCGACCCGAAGGGCGTCATGGTCAGCCACGCCAACTTCCTGGCCAACGTGGCGGAGACCGACGAGCTGTACCCCTGCGACCCCGACGGGGTGGTGGTCTCCTGGCTGCCGCTCTTCCACGACATGGGGCTGCTGCTCGGTGCGGTGCTGCCGCTGTGCACCGGGGTGCCGGCGTACCTGATGCCGCCGGAGGCGTTCATCCGCCGGCCGGCGCGCTGGCTGGAGGCGATGTCGCGCTACCGGGGCACGCACTCGGCGGCGCCGAGCTTCGCGTACGAGCTGTGCGTGCAGGCCACGGCCGCCGGGACGGTCGCACCCGGCATCGACCTGTCGGCGTGGCGGTTCGCCGGCAACGGGGCCGAGCCCGTGCGCTGGCGTACCGTGCGGGCGTTCACCGAGGCGATGACGCCGTACGGCTTCCCCGCGATCGCGATGAGCCCCGCGTACGGGCTCGCCGAGAACACCCTCAAGGCCACCGGCACGCCGTCCGACGAGGCGCCCCGGGTGCTCTGGGTCGACCCGGACGCGCTGCGCCGCGACGAGGTGCGCCCGGGCGGCGAGGCATCCGGCCAGCCGCTGGTCAGCTCGGGCGTGCCGGTCGGCCGGAGCCGGATCGACATCGTCGACCCCGCCACCGGCCGGCGGCTGCCGGACGGGCGGATCGGGGAGATCTGGGTGCAGGGCCCGTGCGTGGCGCGCGGCTACTTCAACCGGCCGGCGGAGAGCGCGGCCACCTTCGCCGCCCGGGTCGCCGACGCCGCGGACCCGGCGCCCAGCCTGCGCACCGGCGACCTGGGCTTCCGGCACGAGGGCCGGCTGTACGTCACCGGCCGGCTCAAGGACGTGATCATCCGCAACGGCCGCAACTACTACCCGCAGGACCTGGAGCTCTCCGCCGAGTCCTCGGTGCCGGGCCTGCGCCCGAACTGCGCCGCCGCATTCTCCGTCGACGACGGCGAGCGCGAGCGGCTGGTGGTGGTCGTCGAGGCGGACGGCCGGACGCTGCGGGACACCCCGCCCGCGGAGCTGTCCCGCCGGGTCCGGGACGCGATTCACGACGGCCAGCGGCTGCACGCCGACGAGGTCGTGCTCATCCGGCGCGGTGTGCTGCCGCGTACCACCAGCGGGAAGGTGCAGCGGCGCGAGTCGCGCGAGCGGTACCTCAGCGGCGAGTTCACGGCCGCCGCGCCCTCCCGCGCCTGATCCACGCCGCCCCGGCGGCCATCATCCGTAGGCCCCAGCCGTTGTCGCCCGGCTGGGGCCTACGGGCGTCCGGACGAGCCGGGCCGGCGCCGAAACGGCGGAAGATAGGGTGTCCGGAGGGCGACGACGGAGGTGTACAGCGTGGAGCGATCCGGATCGGAGCCGATCCGCGTGCTGGTCGTGGACGACCAGCAGATCGTCCGGGAGGGCCTGGTCGCGCTGGTCGGTCTCATCGACGGGGTCCAGGTCGTGGGCCAGGCCGGCGACGGCGCCGAGGCGGTACGCCTGGCCCGGGAGACCGGCCCGCATGTCGTGCTGATGGACCTGCGCATGCCCGTGATGGACGGGGCGGAGGCTGCCCGGCAGATCATCGCCGCGGAGCCGGGCGCGAACGTGGTGGTGCTCTCCACCTACGCCGACAACGAGTCGATCGCGGCGGCGCTACGCGCCGGCGCCCGCGGATACCTCACCAAGGACGCGAACCGCGCGCAGATCGCCACCGCGATCCGGTCCGCCGCCGACGGCCAGTCCACCTTCGACGCGACCGTCTCCAGCCGGCTGGTGGCCGCGCTCAGCGAGCCGGCCCCGGCGGCGGACCCGGTCGACGGCCGGGCCGGTGCCGCGCAGCCACCGCGCCGGCGGCACCTGCCGGACGGCCTGACCGGCCGGGAGGTGGAGGTGCTGGAGCTGGTCGCGCAGGGCCTGACCAACGCGGAGATCGCCGGCCGGCTCTTCATCGGCGAGACGACCGTCAAGACGCACATCAACAACGCGTTCGTGAAGATCGGGGCGAAGAACCGGGTGGACGCCGTCCGGTACGCCTACCGGCACGGACTGGACCGGCCCTGACCGCGGGGGACGGTCAGGGCCGGTCACGGAGGGGGTAAAGCTCAGCCGACCGGTGCCGGTGCGCGCTCCGGCGCACCGGGGGCGGGTGCCGCGGCCGGCGCCAACCGCCGCCAGCGCAGCAGGCACGCCATCGTGCGGTAGCCGACCATCGTCATCGCCATCAGCACGAAGAAGGCGGCGATGCCGTCCGAGTCGAGCCGCTGCTCGATCATCCACCGGCCGAATTTCTCGCCGAACGCGTCCCAGTTCTCCAGTGCGAACAGGAATGCGGTCCGGGCGAGCAGGACCGCGAGCCAGATGAACAGGTACGTCCAGCCGGCCCGGGTGTAGACCTTCTGATTGCTCTCCTGCCGGTACACCCGCATCGACCGCATCAGCAGAATGCCGATTACGGTTCCGATTCCGACGCCGAGAACGGCGGCGGTGACATTCGGCGTGGTCAGTGCGGTCCGGTGATAGGTGTCCCAGTACAGATATCCCACGAACGCCATGGAGATACCCCACTTGATCCAGCCGAAGCGGTGCTTGCCGACCTGCGTGAGCAGGACGATCGCCAACAGAGCGCCGCTGATCAGCAGCGCCTCCCGCATGGCGTCACTCATGGTTTCCTCCCGTGTCGAATACACGTCCCGGTACTGATGGAAAACCTATGGCAGCGGCGGGGCAGACACCTGGGCCCACGGGTGGAGAAGCGCGATGAGAACTTCTCCACCCGGTGGACGGTCTATTCGTCCACCACGGACGCGAGCCATTGCTCGACGACGGCGGCGGTGCTTTCCGCGTGCTGCTCCATCATCGAGAAATGGTCGCCTGGGGTGTCGCGGACCTCGTCGGCGTCCGGCCATTTCGAGCGCCAGTCCGCGTCCGGACTCCACCCCTCGAGCGGGTCCGTCGCCCGGATCAGCAGCGTCGGCGCGGCCAGCGGGGCGGCGGCGCGGTCGGCGAGGAGACGGAAGTAGCCGCCCATCGCGGTCAGGCGGGCGTCGTCGGCGGGCAGCAGGCCCTCCACGGCGCCGGTCATGCTGCCGGCCAGGCGTGACTCGATGCCGGCGAACGCCGTCCGGCTCGGGCCGTACACGTCGATCAGGACCAGGGCGGACGGGCGCACGCCGCGGCGCTCCAGCTCCTCGGCCAGGGCGTGCGCGAGCAGGCCGCCGGACGAGTGTGCGGCGACCGCGAACGGCCGGCCGTCCACGTGGGCCAGCAGGGCGTCCGCGTGTGCCCGGGCGAGAGCGGCCACGCTCGCCGGGAACAGCTCACCGGCGCGGAAGCCGGGGGCCGGCAGCACGGCCACGTCCCGCAGCTCGCGGAAGGCCGCGGCGAACCGGGCGTACTCGTGCGGGCCGGACATCGCCAGCACCGACGGGATGCACACCATCGTGGTCGGCGCCGGCCCCTTGGCCAGCCGGACGACGGCCAGTTCGTCGCCGAGCTCGCCCGGGTGCTCGAAGGTGGGCCGGAACTCGGAGGCGGCCTGCAGCAGGCCGACGAACTCGGTCAGCCGGTCCTGTTCGACGGCCCGGCGGGCCATCGGGGCGAACACGCTCGCGGGCGCCGGCGGATCCGCCGCCGGGCCGCCGGACCGCTCGCCGTAGGCGGCGGCCACGTGGTCGGCCAGCGCCTTCGGGTTCGGGTTCTCGAACGCCACGGTCGGCGCCAGCCGGAAGCCGACCGCGGCGCCGAGCCGGTTGCGCAGCTCCACCGCGGTGAGCGAGTCGAAGCCCAGCTCGAGGAAGGGCCGGTTCGGTGCCACCTCCTCCGGCCCGGGCAGCCCCAGCACCGCCGCCACCTGGTCGCGCAGGAACTCCAGCACGACGGCGGGCCGCTGCTGTTCGCCCGCGGCGGCCAGCGCGCGCCGGAACGCGTCGGTGGCCCCGGTGGCGGCCGGCTCGGCGCGCCGGGCGGAGGGCCTGATGAGCCCGCGCAGCAGCGGCGGCACCGCGTCCAGGGTGCGGCGCAGCCCCGCGAGGTCCAGCCGCATCGGCACCAGCACGGCGCGGTCGTCCGCGACGCCGGCGTCGAAGAGCGCGAGGCCCTCGTCGTTGTCCAGCCCGGCCATGCCCGGCCGGAGCTTGGCGGCCAGCTCGGCATCGGTGCGCTCGCCCGCCATCCCGCTGCGCTCGTTCCACAGCCCCCACGCCAGGGACGTGGCGGGCAGCCCGTTCGCCCGGCGGTGTTCGGCGAGCGCGTCCAGGAACGCGTTGGCGGCGGCGTATCCGCCCTGGCCCGGGTTGCCCGCGACCCCGGCCGCCGAGGAGTACAGGACGAACGCGGCGAGCGGCCGGTCGCGGGTCAGCTCGTGCAGGTTCCAGGCGGCGTCCACCTTGGGCCGCAGCACCCCGGAAAGCCGTTGCGGTGTCAGCGATTCGAGGATGCCGTCGTCGAGGACGCCCGCGCAGTGCACGACGGCGGTCAGCGGGTGCGCGGCCGGGATCCCGGCGAGCAGGCCGGCGACCGCGGACCGGTCGGCGGTGTCGCAGGCCGCGAACGTCACCGTCGCGTCCAGGGTCGCCAGCTCGGCCGCGCCGGGCGCGCCGGCGCCGCGCCGGCTGGCGAGCAGCAGGTGGCGCACCCCGTACGTGTCGACCAGGTGCCGGGCGGTCAGGGCGCCGAGCGTGCCGCCGGCGCCGGTGATCAGGACGGTGCCGTCCGGGTCGAGGGCGGGCCGGGCCGCGTCGTCGGCGCGGGCCACCCGGGACAGCCGGGGTGCGTGCACGACGCCGCCGCGGACCGCGAGCTGGGTCTCCCCCGCCGCCAGCGCGGCGAGGGCGGCCGGTGGCACCGTGGCGTCCGGCTCGAGATCGACCAGGGCGAACCGGCCGGGGTGTTCCGACTGTGCGGACCGCAGCAGTCCCATGGCGGCGGCCTGGGCCAGATCGGTGACGTCGCCGCCGATCGCGACCGCGCCCCGGGTCACGATGACCAGCGGCGGGCCGTCGGCCGCGTCGTCGGCGACCCGGTCCTGCACGAGCCGCAGCGCGTGCGCGGTGAGGGAGTGCACCGCCGCCGGCCCGGCGCCGCCGGCCGGCAGCTCCGCGATGGCCACCTCGGCCGCGGGGGCGCCGGGCGCGACGGAGACCCGGTCCCACGCCACGGCGAACAGCGCGTCGTGGTGCCCGGCGGCGGCCGCGCTGAGCTGCTCCGGCGACACCTCCCGGACCAGCAGCGACCCGGCCGAGAAGACCGGCCGTCCGGTCTCGTCGGCGGTCTCCAGGCGGACCCCGTCGCCGTCGGGCAGCAGCCGCACCCGCAGCCGGGCGGCGCCCGCGCCTGTGCGGGACAGCCCCGTCCAGGCGAACGGCAGGCGCAGCGGCACGTCCTCGGAGACGTCCGCGCCGACCATTGCGGCGTGCAGGGCGGCGTCGAGCAGGGCCGGGTGTACGCCGAAGCCGTCGACGGCGACCTGCGCCGCCACCTCGCCGAAGGTCTCGGCGCCGCGCCGCCAGGCGGCCCGCAGGCCCTGGAACGCGGGACCGTAGCCGACGCCGGCCGCATTCAGCCGGTCGTAGAAGCCGTCGAGGTCGAGCGGCTGCGCACCGGGCGGCGGCCAGCTGGTGAAGTCGTACGGGTCCCCGCCGTCCGGCGCCGCCGCCGCGAGCACGCCGGTCGCGTGCGGGGTCCACCCGTCGTCGTCCGCGTCGTCGGCACGCCCGAAGATTCCGATCGTGCGTCGGCCGGTGGCGTCGGCCCGGTCGACGACCACCTGGACGCTCACCCCGCCCCGCTCGGCGAGCACCAGCGGCGCGGCCAGCGTGAGCTCTTCCACCCCGGCGCAGCCGGTCTCCTCGGCGGCGCGCAGCGCCAGCTCGACGAACGCGGTGCCGGGCAGCAGCACGGTGTCGACGACGGCGTGGTCGGCCAGCCACGGTGCGGCCGCGAGCGACAGGCGCCCGGTGAGCACCACCGTGTCGGTGCCGGCCGGGCGGACCAGGGCCGCCAGCAGCGGGTGTCCGGTCGGCTCGAGCCCGGCGGCGCCGACGTCGCCGGGGTTCGCCGCGGTGTCGAGCCAGTAGCGGCGGCGCTGGAAGGCGTACGTCGGCAGCGCGACGCCCCGGCCGGGCAGCAGCGCCGCCCAGTCGACCTCGGCGCCGTGGCAGCCGGCCTGCGCCAGCGCGCCGAGCAGCCGCCGCGCTCCGCCGTCGTCCCGGATCAGGGTGGATACCACCGCGACCTCGGCGTCGGTGTGCGCGTCGATGATGCCCTGCAGCGGCACGGTCAGCACCGGATGCGGGCTCACCTCGATCAGCAGCTGGTGGCCGTCGGCGAGCAGCGCGGTGGCGGCGTCGTGCAGCTGCACGGTCTGCCGCGCGTTGCGGTACCAGTACTCCGCGCCCAGCTCGGCGGTGTCCAGCCGGGCGCCGGCCACGGTGGAGTAGAACGCGATGTTCGAGGTGACCGGCGAGACCTCGGCGAACTCGGCGAGCAGGCCGTCGCGCAGCGCCTCGACCTGTGCGGAGTGCCCGGCCGCGCGGGCGCCGCGGATCGGGCGGGCGCGCAGCTGGTCGGCGGTGCACTCGGCGACGAACTCGTCGACCGCGTCCGGGTCGCCGGAGACCACGCAGGCGGTGGGACCGTTCTGGGCGGCGATCGAGAGCCGGTCGCCGTAGCGGGCCAGCCGGCGTGTCACCTCGTCGCGGCCGGCCAGCACGGAGGCCATCGCGCCGCGGCCGATCAGCGAGCAGAGCGCGACGTTGCGCCGGGCGGTGATCCGGGCCGCCTCGCGCAGCGTGATGGCGCCGGCCACGTAGGCGGCCGACACCTCGCCCTGCGAGTGCCCGATCACGGCGGCCGGCTCCACGCCGTGCGAGCGCCACACCGCGGCGAGCGAGACCATCATGGTGAACAGGGTGGGTTGCACGACGTCCACCCGGTCCCAGGCCGGTGCGTCCGGGTCGCCGCGCAGCACGGCGGCCACCGACCAGTCCTGGAACTCGGCGAACGCGGCGTCGCACTCGGCGACGGCCGCGGCGAAGACGGGCTCGGTGGCGAGCAGCCCGGCCGCCATCCCGGCCCACTGCGAGCCGTGCCCGGGGAAGACGAAGGCGATCGTGGGGTGTTGCCGCGCGACGCCGCGCAGGACGCTCACCCCGTCGGGTTCGTCGCGGGCCAGCGCGGACAGCCCGGCCAGGGCGGCGTCGCGGTCGGCGGCGATCACGGCGCCCCGGTGGTCGCGCGCGCCGCGCCCGGTGGCGAGTTCGCAGGCGGCGGCGGCCAGCGGCAGGCCGGGACGGTCCAGCAGGTACGCGTGCAGCCGGTCGGCCTGCGCCCGCAGCGCGGCGCCGGTGTCGCCCGACACCAGCAGCGGCACCGGCGTGCCGGCCGGCGGCTCGAAGGTGTCCTCCTCCTCGGGCGCCTGTTCGAGGATGGCGTGTGCGTTGGTGCCGCTGAGGCCGAAGGACGACACGGCGGCGCGGCGCGGCCGGTCGGTCGCGGGCCACCGCCGGGCCTCGGTGAGCAGCGCGACCGTGCCCGCGGACCAGTCGACGGCGGTCGTGGGCTCGTCCACGTGCAGCGTGCGCGGGAGTTCCCGGTGGCGCAGCGCCTGCACCATCTTGATCACGGCGGCCACGCCGGCGGCGGCCTGGGTGTGCCCGATGTTGGACTTGAGCGAGCCGAGCCAGAGCGGGCGCCCGGAGGGCCGGTCCCTGCCGTACGTGTCGATGAGCGCCCGCGCCTCGATCGGGTCGCCCAGTGTGGTGCCGGTGCCGTGCGCGTCGACGGCGTCGATCTCGCCGGCGGTCAGCCCCGCGTTGGCCAGCGCCGCCTGGATGACCTCGCGCTGCGCCGACCCGCTCGGCGCGGTGAGCCCGTTGGAGGCACCGTCCTGGTTGATCGCGCTGCCGCGGATCACGGCCAGCACCCGGTGCCCGTTGCGGCGGGCGTCGGAGAGCCGTTCGAGCACGAGCATGCCCGCGCCCTCGGCGAATCCGGTGCCGTCGGCGGCGGCGGCGAAGGACTTGCACCGCCCGTCGCGCGCCAGGCCCTGCAGCAGTTCCAGCTCGAAGAAGGTGGTCGGCGTGCACATGACGGTGACGCCTCCGGCCAGGGCCAGCGAGCAGTCGCCCTGTCGCAGCGCGACGCTCGCCAGGTGCAGCGTGACCAGCGACGACGAGCAGGCGGTGTCGACGGTGACCGCGGGACCCTCGAGCCCCATGGTGTACGCCACCCGTCCGGAGACGATGCTGCCGGTGCTGCCGGTGCCGAGGAACGGCTCCACGCCCTCCGGAACGCCGGTCAGCGGCGACACGTAGTCGGAGTTGTTCATCAGCCCGGCGAACACGCCGGTGCGGCTGCCGCGCAGCGTCGCCGGGTCGATGCCGGCGTTCTCGATCGCCTCCCACGCCACCTCGAGGGTCAGCCGCTGCTGGGGATCCATGGCGAGCGCCTCGCGCGGCGAGATGCCGAAGAACGCCGGGTCGAAGTCCGCGACGTCGTCCAGGAATCCGCCGCTGCGGCACCGCAGCGCGCGCCCGTCGGCGTCGATGTCCCAGCCCCGGTCGGCCGGGAAGCCGCCGATGCCGTCGCGGCCCTCGGCGACCAGGTTCCACAGGCCGTCCGGGTCGGCGACGCCGCCGGGCAGCCGGCAGGCCATGCCGACGATGGCGATCGGTTCGGTGGCGCGGCTCTCCTGGTCGGCCAGCCGCTGCCGGGTCTGGTGCAGGTCGGTGGTGACCTGCTTGAGAAAGTGCCGGAGCTTGTCCTCGTTGCTCATGAAACGTCTCCCGCAGGTCAGGAAAGACCGAATTCTCGGCCGATGAACTCGAACATCTCGTCGTCGCTTGCCGCCTCGATCGCGTCCGCGACCCCCTCGGTCCCGCCGTCCGCCGCGTCGCCGCTCCAGCCGGCCAGCAGCGAACGCAGCCGCGCGGTGATGCGGGCGCGCTGGGCCTCGTCGGGCCGGGTGCCGGCCAGCACGGCCGCGAGCTGGTCCAGCCCGGCGAAGACCGGCAGTTCGACCGCCTCCCCGGCGAGCTCCCGGTCCAGGTGTGCGGCCAGCTCGCCCGGCGTCGGGTGGTCGAAGACCAGCGTCGCGGGCAGTTGCAGGCCGGTCAGCGCGCCGAGCTGGTTGCGCAGTTCGACCGCGGTGAGCGAGTCGAAGCCCAGGTCGCGGAACGGCCGGGTGTCCTGGATCTCGCCGGGATCGGTGATGCCGAGCGCAACGGCGATCTCGGCGTGCACCAGGTCGCGCAGGACCTTTGCGCGTTCGGCGCCCGGCAGCGCGGCCAGCTGCTGCCGGCGTCCGGCGCCCGCCGCGGCGGCGGTGGCCGTGCGGCGTGCCCGGCGCCGGACCAGCGCGCCGAACAGCGCGGGCAGGTCGGTGCGGGTCCGCAGCGTGGCCAGGTCGAGCCGGATCGGGGCCAGCAGCGCCCGGTCGGCGGCGACGCCGGCGTCGAACAGCGCCAGGCCCTCCTCGGTGGACAGCGCCCCGACGCCGGCCCGGCTCATCCGGGCGGCCTCGCCGCCGATCCCGGCGGCCATGCCGCCGCCGTCCTCCCACAGGCCCCAGGCCAGTGCGGTGCCGGGCAGCCCGGCGGCCCGCCGGTGCTCGGCCAGCGCGTCCAGGAACGCGTTCGCCGCGGCGTAGTTGGCCTGCCCCGGGTTGCCGAGCAGACCGGCGGCCGAGGAGTAGAGCACGAAGGCGGTCAGCGGCAGGTCGCGGGTCAGCTCGTGCAGGTGCCAGGCGGCGTCCACCTTGGGCCGCAGCACCTCCACCAGCCGGTCCGGGGTGAGCGCGTCGAGCATCCCGTCGTCCAGCAGGCCGGCCGTGTGCACGACCGCGGTGACGGGGTGCGCGGCGAGCAACGCGGCCACGCTGTCCCGGTCGGCGGCGTCGCAGGCCGCGACGGTCACCTCGGCGCCCAGCCGGCGCAGCTCGGCGCCGATCGCGTCGGCACCGGGTGCGCCGGGCCCGCGGCGGCTGGTGAGCACGAGGCGGCGCACGCCATGCGCCGCCACCAGGTGCCGGGCCAGCGCGGCACCCAGCGCGCCGGTGCCGCCGGTGATCAGCACCGTCGACTCCGCGTCGAACGGCGTCGCCGTCCCGGATGCGGACGCCCGGACCAGGCGGGGCGCCAGCAGTTCGGCGCCGCGGATCGCCACCTGTGGTTCACCGGTGCCGACCGCCTCGGGCAGCCGGGCCGCGGAGTCGGCGTCGGCGTCGATGAGCTGGAACCGGTCCGGATGCTCGGACTGCGCCGACCGGATCAGGCCCCAGAGCGCGGCGTGGCCGGGGTCGGCTACCGGATCGCCGGGCCGGGCCGCCACCGCGCCGCAGGTCACGAACACCAGCCGCGAGGAGGCGAGCCGCTCGTCCGCGAGCCAGTCCTGGATCAGCCGCAGGGCGCGGGTGGTGGCGGTGTGCGCGTCGACGGCGGCGGACGCCGTGCCGCGCCGGCCGACCAGCACCACGTCCGGTACCGCCGCGGCCTCGGCGAGCAGCTCCGGCAGGCCCGCCGGTTCGGCCGGGTCGATGCCGGCCTGCTTGAGCGCCGAGCGCAGCTCCAGCACGTCCGGGCCGAGGATCGCCCACGATCCCGGTGCGCCGTTCGCCCCGGGCAGCCGGGCCCAGTCGAGCCCGAACATCAGCCCGTCGTCGGTGGCGGCGGCCAGTTGTCCGGGGTCGACGGCGCGCAGGCCGAGTGAGGCGATCGTGGCCACCGGGGCGCCGTCGCCGTCGGACACGTGCAGGGCGACGGACTCGCCGCCGGCGGGTGCGATCCGGACCCGCAGCGTGGTGGCGCCGGTGGCGTGCAGGGTGACGCCGGTCCAGGCGAACGGCAGCCGGGCCCGGCCGTCGTCGGGCAGCAGGTCGCCGAGCCCGATGGCGTGCAGGGCGGCGTCGAGCAGGGCGGGGTGCAGCCCGTACCCGTCGGTCCTGACGTCCTCGGGCAGCGACACCTCGGCGAGGACCTCGCCGCCGGAACGCCAGGCCGCGCGGAGCCCCTGGAATGCGGGCCCGTACCGCAGTCCGGCCTCGGCCAGGCCCGGATAGACGTCGGCGAGGTCGACGGGTTCGGCGCCGGCGGGTGGCCAGGCGTCCTCGGCCGGCGGGGCTGTGGGCGCCTCGTCGCTGAGGATGCCGGTGGCGTGGCAGGTCCAGGAGTCGCCGGTCTGCGAGTGCACGCCGACCGTACGGCGGCCGGCGTCCTCGGCGCCGACCAGGACCCGCACCGCGACGGGTTCGCCGAGGACGAGCGGTGCCTGGAGGGTGAGTTCCTCGAGGTGTCCGCAGCCGACCTCGTCGCCGGCCCGGATCGCCAGGTCGACCAGGCCGGTGCCGGGGAACAGCACGGTGTCGAGCACCCGGTGGTCGGCGAGCCAGGGCAGCGCCGCGGCGGAGATCCGGCCGGTGAGCACGACGCCGTCGGAGTCGGGAAGGAAGACCGCGGCGGTGAGCAGCGGATGCCCGGTGGCGTCGAGGCCGGCCGAGGCGACGTCGCCCGCGGTGGCGTTGCCCCGCAGCCAGTAGTGCTCGTGCTGGAAGGCGTAGGTGGGCAGGTCGACGAGCGCGGCGCCGGGGCGGCCGAGGACCGCGGACCAGTCGACGTCTACGCCGTGGGTCCAGGTCCGTCCGACCGCGGCGACCAGGGTCGCGGGCTCGGGCCGGTCCTTGCGCAGCGCCGGCACGAACAGTCCGTCGACGCACTGCTGCCCCATGCCGGACAGCACCCCATCCGGGCCCAGTTCGAGGAAGGTGGTCACCCCTGCGTCGGCCAGGAACGTCACGGAGTCGGCGAACCGCACCGCCTCCCGCACATGCCGCACCCAGTAGTCGGCGTCCTGCACCTCGGCGAGGACACCGGTCAGGTTCGACACCACCGCAATCGTGGCCGGCCGATACGTCAACGTCTGCGCCACCGCCCGGAACTCGGCCAGCATCGGCTCCATCAGCACCGAATGAAACGCATGACTGACCGTCAACCGACGCGCCCTCCTGCCCTCGGCCTTCCACCGGTCGACCAGCTCATCCACCAGCCCGACGGCACCCGACACGACCACCGACGTCGGGCCATTGATCGCCGCCACCGACACCGACTCACCGACCAGATCGGCCTCGGTCGCCTCCAACGCAGCCATCGCACCACCAGCCGGCAACGCCTGCATCAACCGACCCCGCGCCGCGACCAACCTCGCCGCATCCTCCAGCGACAACACCCCCGCGACATGCGCCGCGACGATCTCCCCGATCGAATGCCCCGCCACAAAATCCGGGCGGACACCCCACGACTCCACCAGCCGGAACAGCGCCGTCTCCAACGCGAACAAACCCGCCTGGGTATACACCGTCTGATCAATCAAATCCCCGCCGCCGAACACAACCTCGCGGATGTCACCACCCAACGCCTCACACGCGGCGTCGAACGCCTCCGCGAACACCGGGAACGCGGCATACAGCTCCCGACCCATACCCGGACGCTGAGCACCCTGACCGGTGAACAGAAACGCCGTCTTACCGCCTTCAGCAACACCGGTGGGTCCGGTGCCCTCGGCAACCGCGGTCAGACCGCGCAGCAGCTCGTCACGGTCGCCCGCCACCAGCACCGCGCGGTGCCGCAGCCGGGCGCGGCCGAGAGCGGCGGAGCGGGCGATGTCGGCGAGGGCGGGATCCGGGTGGGCGGCGAGATGGCCGGCGAGCCGCGCGGCCTGGTCGCGCAGGGCCCGCGGCGTGCGGCCGGAGAGCAGCACCGGAGCGACGGCCGGCTCGGGTCCGGGCTCCGCCGGCTCTGCACCGCCCGGCGCCTGTTCGAGGATGACGTGCCCGTTGGTGCCGCTGATGCCGAAGGACGACACACCCGCCCGGCGCGGGCGACCCGTCTCCGGCCACGGCCGGGCCTCGGTCAGCAGCTCGACGGCGCCGGACTCCCAGTCCACCTCAGGCGTGGGCTCGTCCACGTGCAACGTCTGCGGCAACACACCGTGCCGCATCGCCATCACCATCTTGATCACACCACCGACACCCGCCGCCGCCTGAGTGTGACCCAGATTCGACTTCAGCGAACCCAGCCACAACGGCTCACCACCGTCACGACCCTGCCCGTACGTCGCCAGCAACGCCTGCGCCTCGATCGGATCGCCCAGCGTCGTGCCCGTGCCGTGTGCCTCCACCGCGTCCACGTCCGACGTGGACAGACCCGCGCTCTCCAGCGCTGCGCGGATCACCCTCGCCTGCGACGGACCGTTCGGCGCCGTCAGGCCGTTGGAGGCGCCGTCCTGGTTGATGGCGCTGCCCCGGACGATCGCGTGGACGTGGTGCCCGTTCGCGCGGGCCTCCGAGAGCCGCTCCAGCAGCAGCACGCCGACGCCCTCCCCCCAGCCGGTGCCATCGGCGGCGGCGGCGAACGACTTGCACCGGCCGTCGGCGGCCAGCCCCCGCTGGCGGGAGAAGTTCACGAACGTGTCCGGCGTCGGCATCACCGTCACGCCCCCGGCCAGCGCGAGTCCGCACTCGCCGCGCCGCAGGGCCTGCGCCGCCAGGTGCATCGCGACAAGCGACGAAGAGCAGGCCGTGTCCACGGTGACAGCGGGCCCTTCGAGGCCGAACACGTACGACACCCGGCCGGACAGGACGCTGGACGATGCGCCGGTGCCGAGGAAGCCCTCGAACTCCTCGGGGATCTCGGCCAGCCACGAGCCGTAGTTGTGGTACATCGAACCGGCGAAGACGCCGGTCCGCGAGCCGCGCACGGACGCCGGGTCGATGCCGGCGCGCTCGAAGGCCTCCCAGGAGGCCTCCAGCAGCAGCCGCTGCTGCGGATCCATCGCCACGGCCTCACGCGGGCTGATCCCGAAGAACGCCGGATCGAACAACGCCGCATCCGCCAGGAACCCGCCCTCGCGCACATACGACGTGCCCGCCTGCGACGGATCATCGCTGAACAGCGACGACAGCTCCCAGCCACGATCCGTCGGAAAGTCCGAGATACCGTCCCCGCCTGAGACCAGCAGATCCCAGAGCTGCTCCGGCGACGACACGCCACCCGGATACCGGCACGACATGCCCACGATCGCGATCGGCTCGTCCGACTCCACCGGATGCTCCCGCACCTCCGCGGACGCCGCGGCACCGCCGAGCTCGGCCAGCAGGAAACCGGCCAGCGCGCCCGGCGAGGGATAGTCGAACACCAGCGTCGCCGGCAACCGCAGACCCGAGACCGCCACCAGACGGTTCCGCAACTCCACCGCCGTCAACGAGTCGAAACCCAGATCCGAGAACGCCGCCGCCACGTCCACCTGCGCCGCCGAACCGAAACCCAGCACCCGCGCGACCTCGGTACGCACCACGTCGAGCAGCGCGTCGAGGCGGGCCGGCAGGGCGGCGGGAGCCGCGGCGCTCGCGGTCCGTCGCTGCGCCCGGGCCAGGCCGCGCAGCACCGGCGGCAGGTCCGCGCCGGTCAGCCGGGCGGTGTCTATCCGGATCGGCACCAGGCCGGGCAGGTCGCTGCGCAGCGCGGCGTCGAACAGGGCCAGGCCCTCGTCGGCGGAGAGCGCGCCGATCCCGGTCCGGTCGAGCCGGGCGGCGTCGCCGGCGGCGAGCGTGCCCGCCATGCCGTCAGTGTCGGCCCAGGGTCCCCAGGCCAGCGAGAGGCCCGGCAGCCGGGCGTCGTTGCGGCGGCGGGCCAGCTCATCCAGGTAGGCGTTCGCGGCGGCGTAGCTCGCCTGGCCCGGCGAGCCCAGGACGCCGGCGGCCGACGAGAAGAGCACGAACGCGGTCAGCGGCAGCGCCCGGGTCAGCTCGTCCAGGTGGGCGGCCGCGTCGACCTTGGGCCGCAGCACGGCCGCCAGCCGCTCCGGGCTCAGCCCGGTGAGCACCCCGTCGTCCAGCACACCGGCGGTGTGCACCACGGCCGTCACCGGATGCGCCGCGAGCAGCGCCGCCACACCGTCGCGGTCGGCCACGTCGCACGCCACGACGTGTACCTCCGCGCCCCCGGCCGAGAGCTCGGCCTGAAGGTCGGCCGCGCCCGGCGCGCCGGGGCCGCGGCGGCTGGTCAGCACCAGCCGGCGTACGCCGTGCCGGGCGACCAGATGCCGGGCGACCAGCGCACCCAGCGCCCCGGTGCCGCCGGTGACCAGGACGGTCGAGTCGGCGGTGATCGAGGCGTCGGCGGGCTCGGCGCGGCGCGCCCGGGCCAGCCGGGGTACGCGGAGCTCGCCGTCGCGCAGGGCCAGTTCCTCCTCGGCGCCGGACGCGGCGACGGCCAGCTGGGCGGCGGTGACCGCGCCCGGCTCGGCGTTCAGCAGCACGAACCGGCCGGGCGATTCGGACTGCGCCGAGCGGATCAGCCCCTGCGCGGTGGGTGCGGTCGTCACGATCACGAGGCGGGAGGCGGCGAACCGGTCGTCGCCGACCCAGCGCTGTGCGGCGGACAGTGCGTCGCGGGCGGCGGCGTGCGCGGCCGGCGCCGTGCCGCCGTCGTCGTCGATCGGCATGAGAACCACGTCGGGTGCGGGGTCCGGCAGGTCGTCGAGGCTCGCGTACCGGTTCAGGCCGGCCAGGTCCCGGCCGACGGCGGCCCAGCTCGCGGGTTCCTCCGCCGCGGCCTTCGGGGGCGTCCAGTCCAGGACGAAGAGCGCCTCCGGTACGCCGGAAGTGCGCAGCTGTTCGGCCTCGACCGGGCGCAGCGCGAGCGAGTCCACCGTGATGACCGGGGCGCCGCCGCCGTCGTAGGCGTGCACGGCCACGGCGTCCGTGCCGGCGGGCGACAGCCGCACCCGCAGCGTGGTGGCGCCGGTGGCGTGCAGGGTGACGCCGGTCCAGGCGAACGGCAGCCGGGCCCGGCCGTCGTCGGGCAGCAGGTCGCCGAGCCCGATGGCGTGCAGGGCGGCGTCGAGCAGGGCGGGGTGCAGCCCGTACCCGTCGGTCCTGACGTCCTCGGGCAGGGTGATCTCGGCGTACACGTCGGATCCGGCCCGCCAGGCGGCCCGCAGGCCCCGGAAGGCCGGGCCGTAGGCGAGGCCGGCCGCGGCCAGGTCGTCGTGCAGGGTGTCCGCGGCGACCGGCTCCGCGCCGGCGGGCGGCCAGGCGGCGTCCAGGGGCGCGCCCACTGCCGTCTCCGAGGTCAGGAGTCCGGCGGCGTGGCAGATCCAGGAGTCCTGGTGCTGCGAGTGGATGTCGACGGTCCGGCGGCCGGCGTCCTCGGGGCCGACCACCACGCGCAGCACGACGGGTTCGTCCAGCGCGAGCGGTGCCTGGAGGGTGAGCTCCTCGAGGTGTCCGCAGCCGACCTCGTCGCCGGCGCGGACGGCGAGTTCGACGAAGCCGGTGCCGGGGAACAGCACGGTGTCGAGCACCTCGTGGTCGGCCAGCCACGGCAGCGCCGACGGGGAGATGCGCCCGGTCAGCGCGAGGCCGCCGGCGGGCAGCGCCAGGGCGGCGCCGAGCAGCGGGTGCCGGGTCGGCAGCTGGCCGAGAGCGGTGGCGTCGCCGCCGAAGCCGGTGCCGGTGAGCCAGTAGTGCTCGCGCTGGAACGGGTACGTGGGCAGGTCCACCACCTGCGCGCCGCGACCGGCGAAGAAGGACTCCCAGTCCAGCTCAACGCCACCGCTGTGAGACGCCGCCAGTGCTGACAACAACGCCGGCACCTCGGGCCGATCCTTGCGCAGCGCCGGCACGAACAGGCCGTCCGCGCACTG
>NZ_JBEZDY010000030.1:0-116075 GCF_040648555.1 Actinoplanes sp. NPDC049118 | reverse complement strand
TCCTTCTCCCGCACGATGCGCCAGGGCTGGCTGTCGTCGTGTTCCATCAGGTCGGTCGCCAGGTGCGAATCCCCGTCCGAGTTCACCGGCCGGAGCCGACCTCGCGCTCGGCGGGCACCGCGATCCTCGCCGGCGGAACGGCCGGCGGCACAACCGGCGCGGGCCGCGACCGCCGACGGCGCGGCGATGTCCGGACCGTGCGGGCCGCCGTCGACTCGGTGCTGGCGATCAACGCGTCCACCGCCACCGCCAACGCCTACAACGAGACCGCCAATGGCGTCTCGCGGGCCCTTGCGTTCCATGCATGAAGGCAGGCCGGCAGGGGTTGGGTAATGTCAGACGGCCTGGTGCACGCCTATTCCTGCAAGAGCTGCATCGAGGGCGAAATCGATTCAATCTGCGGCAGTGGTGCGCCCGTCTTCGATAATTGCGACCTTTTGGTCGACCCGCTATCGGTCGAACAACGGCTATGTCTCGCTTCCGCCACCCCGGGATTGAACTCGCGGCCGGCCGGTGATGCGGGCCCGGTACCGCCTCTCGGGCGGCGACCCCACCGCGAATCCGCGGGTGCTGACCCGGAACACGTCGCCCGGCGCGGACATCCGCGCGGCCCAGCCGTGGCCGGACCCGAGCGGTTTCTCCTGGAAGGACGCCCGGCCGCCGGAGCAGCGCGACGTCGGCGCGGGCGCGACGGTGAACGGTAACCGTCCGCAGTTGAGCGATGCGACGGCGGCGAGCCACGCGCCGGCGGGGTGCCTCGACGGCTGGAACCCGGCTGACCACAGGCACGAAGGCCCGCGGTGGGGAACGCTGCCGCAGGCCTTCGGGGATCGGTTAAGGGGAAACGGGGGACGAGGAGGGCG
Organism: Actinoplanes sp. NPDC049118; assembly: GCF_040648555.1. Classification (NCBI taxonomy): domain Bacteria; kingdom Bacillati; phylum Actinomycetota; class Actinomycetes; order Micromonosporales; family Micromonosporaceae; genus Actinoplanes; species Actinoplanes sp. NPDC049118. The sequence goes on along the minus strand of NZ_JBEZDY010000030.1, from coordinate 115,212 downwards.
CCTCGTCCCCCGTCCAATTCCGTTCGGACGGATCATCTGTGTCGGGAGCCGGGCCACGCGAATTGACTTGCCGGGTCACCTCCAGATCGTCGGGGCAGTTCTTTGGGAGCGCTCCCAAAGATGACTGTAACCGCCCCGACGATCCGTTGGAAGGGGTTGGAGAAATTGCTCAGACGGTCGCGGTGCAGGTGACCGTCGGGGTGGTGCTCGCGCCGGAGCCGATGAATCCGAAATTCGTCGTCGCGCCGGCGGCCAATGCGCCGTTGTAACTCGCATTGGCCGCTGTCACCGTGTTGCCGGCGGCGGTGACCGTGGCGTTCCAGCCCTGCTGCACCGACTGGCTGCCGGGGTAGGTCAGCCGAACGGTCCAGCCCTTGATCGCGGCCGAGCCGGCCCGGACCGCCACGTCGCCCTGGAAGCCGCCCTGCCACGTGGAGGCCACCGTGTACGTCGCCGAACAGGCACCGGCCGCCGGCGGCGTCGTGGTCGGCGCGGTGGTGGGCGGTGTGGTCGGCGGTGTGGTGGGCGGTGTCGTCGGCGGCGTCGTGGGTGGCGTCGTCGGCGGGGTCGAGCCGCCGCCGCTGAAGTTGACGTCGCTGCAGAAGTAGTACGACTGGTCCAGGTGGCTGGCCTGCCAAATGGTGTAGACCATCGCCCGCCCGGTACGCCCGGACAGCGCCACCGGCAGGTCGATCTGCACGCCGCCGCTGACCGTGGTCCACCGCGAGGCCGGCGTGTTGCCGATCTGGCTGACCAGCTCCAGATCGGACCACTTCAGCGCCGTGGTGACCGGGTTGAAGCCCGGCCTGGTCACGTACACCCGGATGTAGTCGGCGCCGTGCAGCGCGCCGTCGAACAGCCGCACGTTGAAGGTGTTGCCGACCGAGGTCGCCTTCCAGTCGCCGACGGTGTCCATGGCGTTGTACCGCCCGCTCTGGGTGCGGCCGGCGCTGCACAGCTGACCATCGGGGATGGCCGCCTGGTGGTTACCGGCGACGCCCTCGCGGAACAGGCCGTTCCAGTTCCACATGGCGTTCGGGTCGGCCTGCCAGGCCTGCCAGCACATCGGGTCCGCGGTCGCCATGGTGGGGTCCTGGAACTTGCTGCCCCACCGTTCGTAGCAGCCGTAGTTGCGCGAGGCCGGCCCGGTGACGTTGCCGTGCGCGGACGCGGGCCCGGCCGGAAGCACCGTCATCGCCAGGGCGGCGACGACGGCTCCGACGAGCCCGCTGACGAGAATGCGGATTCGTAGCGAAGAGGACATGGGGGATCAGCACTCCGTGGGATCGGTGGCCCTCGAGGAAAAGGGCACGCGTCGAGATGGGTACGGCGAAAGCTGCCCATGGCTTCCGCCCGCCGCGTGGCCCGACGGGATGCGCGCTCAGCCTCGCCGAGCAATCGGCCCATGTCAATTCCACGCGTGCCACCCGGTCCGGCGTGACGACCCGGCCCCGCTCGCCAAGGAAAGTTTCCGGATCCTGGCAACCATTCGCCGCGTTCCGGCCACCTACCCGGTGGGCGGGGTGACCGTCCGCGTCTTGCGAATGGATGTGCCATGACTCCACCTCGCGCTCCGCACGCCGGCGGCCCGGCCCGGCGGCGTACCCGGGACAGCCCCGCCGGCGGGCGGCGGCCCGACGCCGGCCGGGTGCGGCCGTGCGGGCCCCGGCCGGCGACCGGCGCCGGCGGGGTCGGCGTGGAACTCGTGACCGGCCTCGCCGGTCCCGCCGACCGGCTCCGCCCGCAGTACTCGTGCGAGCAGGCCACGACGCTCGCGAGCGCGGCCGCCGCCGACACGATCCGGGCCGTGCGGGCCGTGCCGTGCCGTGCCCGCGCGGCCGTCCCGCTGGAGTGGGCCTTCGCCGGCACCCGCCGGCGGTCCGGACCGGCCCTGCTCGTCTCGACAGAGGTCCCGCAGCTCTCCCCGGACCTGCTGAGCGGCGCGATCGGACTGCTCGGCGACTTCGACGCGGTGCTCGGGCCCACCACCGGGGACGGCTGGTGGGCGTTCGGCCTGCGCGAGCCGGCGCACGCCGTGCTCGGCGCGTCGACCGGCCTCGGCTCGCTGACCGTCGCGGCGCTGCGGCTCGGCCTGCGGGTGGCGATGCTGCCGACGCTGCACGGCCTCAGCACCGGCGCCGACGTGCGGCCGGTCGCCGCGCACTGCCCGGCCGGCAGCCTGTTCGCCGCCGCCGTCGCGCGGCTGGCGTACAACGCCCTTCCGCAAGGCTGAGGGGCCCGCCAAGATCGGGTACGTTGCTCGGCATGAGCGTGCGTTTCGGAGTCTTCGTGCCGCAGGGATGGAAGCAGGACCTGGTCGAGATCGCCGACCCGATCGAGCAGTACGAGGCGATGACCGCGGTCGCCAGGGCCGCGGACGCCGGCCCGTGGGACTCGGTGTGGGTCTACGACCACTTCCACACCATTCCCGAGCCGACGATCAACACCACCTTCGAGTGCTGGACGGTCACCTCGACGCTGGCCCGCGACACCACCCGGGTCAACATCGGACAGATGGTCGGCTGCAACGGCTACCGCCAGCCCTCGCTGTACGCCAAGATCGCGTCCACTGTCGACGTGGCCAGCCACGGCCGCCTCTACGCCGGGCTCGGCGCGGGCTGGTACGAGCACGAGTGGAAGGCCTACGGCTACGAGTGGACCGAGGTGCCGCAGCGGATGGGCGAATTCCGCGAGGCCGTCGAGATCGTGCACCGGATGTGGACCGAGGAGCGGCCGGTCTTCTCGGGACGGCACTACTCGATCGACGCCCCGATCAACGAGCCCAAGGGCGTCCGCAAGCCGCATCCGTCGTTCTGGCTCGGCGGCGGCGGCGAGAAGGTCACCCTGAAGCTCGTGGCGCAGTACGCGGATGCCTGCAACGTCGGCGGCGGGAACCCCGAGCTGATCCGGCAGAAGCTCGAGGTGCTGCGCCGGCACTGCGACGACCTGGGCCGCGACTACGACCGGATCATCAAGTCCACCGGGCTGGAACTGGACCTCAAGGAGTCCACGGCCGACACCATCGCCCGGATCGAGCGGATCGTCGAGGCCGGCGCCGACTACGTGATCGTGTACGTGCCACGGGTCGCCTACGACCACGAGCCGATGCTCCGCCTCGCCCGCGACGTGATCCCGCAGTTCGCGTAGCCGGGCGGCCGCCCACGACGGCGTGGGCGGCCACCCGGTCCTACCGCCTCACCGGCTCGTCCTCCCGGTCGGAGACCGCGAACGCCAGGCCACTCTGCACGGTGAAGTACGGCCTGACCCAGATCTCCGCCGGCGGGTACTCCTCGTGGAGCCCGGCCGGCGCGTCCTCGTCCACCCGCACCGCCGGGTACACGTAGGTCTTCTTGCGCTCGACGACGTCGTCCATCAGCCGGGCCAGCGGTGCCGGCGTGCCGTCGTCGCCCGCGCTCACCTCGGCGTCCCAGTCCTCGAGCCGCAGCAGCCGCCGCCCGGCCAGCAGGCGCAGCGGCACGTCGAAGCCGAAGTCGGCGCCGCCGCTGCTGGTGCCCGGGACGGTCAGTTCGCCCGGCAGGTCGCCGCGCCGGACCAGCCGCAGCCGGGGCACCCGGTCGCCGAACGCCCCGGCGACGAGCCGGCCGGTGACGGTGACCGCCCCGTCGCCGTACCGGATCCGGTCCGCCTCGGCGTGCCGCTCGCGCCGCCAGGCGGCGACGGCGAGGAAGCCGTCCGTCGTCGGGTACGGGACGTTGCGGGTGAACGGCGCGGTCTCCGCGCACCCGCCGAGCAGGCCGCGAACGTCGAGCCGGCCCGCGCGCAGCCGGTACCGCCGACCGCGGCGGTCGGCGAGGAAGAGGTCCCAGCGCCCCTCGTCCAGCAGCGGGGCGTCGGCGGGGAAGGAGGCCTCCCAGTGCGGCTTCCCGCCCACCAGCGGCAGCCGCACCAGCCCGCGGTCCGGCTCGGCTCCCCGGGGCCGGAAGACGAGGTGGGTCATGGTCCGGGCGAGCCGGTCGTGCGGCACCTCGACGACGACCCGGCTGCCGTGCATCCGGCAGTCGCCGGTGTGCCGCTCCTGAGCCCCGGCGGGCCGCCACCGTCCGGGCAGGGCGCGGAGCAGGGCGAGCTCGCCCTCGGCGCGCAGCCGGCGCACCGGCGCGGCCAGGCCCGCGGCCGTCCGGGTCAGCGCGCCCCCGCCGGGGTGCAGCCGGGCGAACAGCTCGGCGTACCGCGCCGCGACGGGTGCGGGGTCGTAGCGCCGGGAGTTCTCCCGGGCCGCCCGGCCGAGTGCGGCCCGCAGCCCGTCGTCGTTGATCAGCCGGAGCAGGCCCGCCGCGATCGCGTCGACGTCGCCGGTGGGCACCAGCAGCCCGTCGACGCCGTCCTTGATGATCTCCGCCGGGCCGACCGGGCAGGCGGTGCTCACCACCGGCAGCCCGCAGCGCATCGCCTCGACGATGGTCATCCCGAACGACTCCTTGCTCGAGGTGACCGCCGCGATCGAGCCCTTGGTCCACTCCGCCTCCAGCGGCGTGTACGCGCCCATCATGAAGACGTGGTTGTGCAGGTCCAGGTCGGCGATCAGGGTGGCGAGCCCGGCGGCCTGCCCGCCGCCGCCGTAGATGCGCAGGCTCCAGTCCGGCCGCTCGGCGACCACCTTGGCGAACGCGCGCACGAGCAGCTCGTACCGTTTGACGGTGGCGAGGCGCCCGGCGGCGACGACGATCCTGCTGCCGCCGTCCGCCGGGGCGATGCCCGGGTCGGGCACGCTGTTGGGGATGGGCAGGATCGGCAGGTCGGCGGCGGGCAGGCGGGCGCGTACCGCCAGCGCGTCGGCCTCGGTCACGGTGACCACCGCCGACAACGCCGGGTAGTGCCGGCGCATCTCCTCGCGCACCGCCGCCGGGATCGAGTCCTGCGTCATGTGCTCCTGGGCGATCCGCACCTGGTCCGGGCGGGCGAGCCGGGCCACGCAGAGGTTCAGCGCCGAGCGGGTGCCGACGACCACGTCCGCGGTCGTCTGCCGCAGGTAGCCGGCGATGCGTTCGTCGGTGAGCCGGCTGTAGAACCGGAAGAACTCCTCCTGGACCGGCACGAGCGTCGACAGCTCCCGGCCGCGTGGGTCCTCGGAGTCCGCGGTGCCGGGACGCAGGTCGACCAGCCCCACCACCGAGATCCGGGACGGGATGTCGAGCATCGGGCGGTCCAGCCGGCGCAGGATCGAGACGATCTCGACGTGGTGCCGCACGGACAGCTCCCGGGCCAGGTTGATCACCGTGCGGATCGTGCCCCCGACGCCGTAGACGTTGTGCACGAGGAATGAGATCCGCACGTCAGCTCAGCTCGTACGGGCTGGCGACGGGGAAGTAGCTCTCCAGGAACGGCAGCAGCACCGCGTGCTGGTATGCCAGCTCCTCCGGCTCCGAGTAGGCGTCGTTGAGGCAGAACGCGTCCCAGTCGCGGCGGGCCAGGACCCGGTTGAGCCGCGCGGCCAGGTCGGGCACCGCGAGCTGGAGGTAGCCGTACCGTACGGCGCCGGGCAGCGCCCGCCCGCTGTGGTACGCGTAGTAGTGGTAGAGGTTGGAGACGGTGGAGAGGTCCTGCCGGCTGCGGAACCGCGACGCCATGGTGGCCGCGTACTCCCGCGGGAACTCCGCCTCGATCTCGCTGAGCACGCTGCGCCGCAGGGGATAGGGCACGTGCTGGAAGACCTGGGTGATGGTGACGCCGAACCGCTCCTCCAGGAGCCGGCGGTTGTTCTTGCAGGCCGCGTCGACGGGGGTGTCTTCCGGCGAGATCCCGCCGAGCGGCACCTGTCCCTGTGAGAGGAAGAAGCGGGACAGCCCGTTGGCGAGGAAGAACGCCTGGGGGATCAGCGGACGGCCGAGGAACATGTCGTCGTTGAAGTAGACGAAGTGCTCGGCCAGCCCGTCGATGTGGTGCAGCTGGCTCTCGATGGCGTGTGAGTTGAAGACCGGCAGCACGCTCGGGTCGCTGAAGATCTCCTTGTGGCTGACCACCCGCAGGTTCGGCCGGCTCGTGTCCAGCCACTCCGGCGTCTGGTCGTCCGTGACGATGAAGATGTTGCGCACCCACGGCGCGTTCGCGTGCACCGACCGCAGCGAGTACCGCAGCTCGTCGCGGCTCAGGAAGCGGGCCGCGCTGGCCGACTCCTCGTGGTAGGTCTCGCCGGTCACCTGCGCCCGGCGGCGCTGCCAGTCAGGGTCGGTGCCGTCGACCCAGGTGTAGACCACGTCGATCGGGAAGCCGACGTCGTCCGGCAGCGTCACCGTCATCTCGGGCCTGGTGCGCACCCGCGCCGGTGCCTGAGCGTCACCGCCGAGGCGGGTGAAGAGCCCGGCCGGCGCCGGCACCGCGGCGGCGCCGGCCGGCACGCGGCCGGTCACCCTGTTCGGGCGGGGCGCGGTGAGCATGCCGTCGTCGCCCGCCTCCCAGAACTCGACGTCGCACCCGTACTCGCGGTCGTGGACGAGTGCCTGTGCGGTGTCGGTGCGGAACCAGAAGAGCCGCAGCACCTTCGCCTGACCCGGCCTGCGCCAGGAGCCCGGCTCGCCGGCCTCGCCGAACAGGTCCCGGGCCGGGGGCCTGGGCAGCACGGAGGCCACGTACGCCGCGGAGGCGTCGCCCAGGGCCCGCAGGCTCGCGAGCACCTCGGCGCGCCGGTCCTCGCGGACCGCGACCACGGAGGCGCAGTCCTGCGTGCCCCGGACGACGAAGTGCTCGAGCCCGGCGGCCTCGAGCGCCCCGGTCACCGCGGCGAGGTTGAGGGCTCGCGCCCGCAGCGGGGTGAGCCGCTCGTGCACGTGCACCGTGCGCGGCAGCAGGTCGATGGTCATCCTGACGCGTCGCTCAGCCACGGTGGTCCCGCACGTACTCCTTGGTGGCCTGCCGCGGCACGAGGCGTTTGCCCGGCCGCGCCGCCGCCCGGGCCAGCTCGGTCGCGCTGAAGCCGCTGCGCTCCGCGGCCTGTTCGTCGGGCAGCTCGAACGGCGAGCGGAACGGGAAGTAGTGCGGCAGGAAGTCCGCCATCATCGCGGCCTGCTCGGCCAGCGCCACCTCCGCGGAGTCCGTGTCGTTCAGGCAGAAGACGTCACAGTGCCGCTTGGCCAGCAGGAACGCGAGCTGTACCGGCGTCGAGGGGTGCGCCAGGTCGGCGTAGGTGTACTTGATCGAGCCGGGCACCGCGCGCCGGGTCAGGAAGGCCCAGTAGTGCTGCAGCGAGGACGGGATCGAGAGGTCGCCCGGGTGCCGGAACTGGTGTTCCGCCGTCCGCGCCACCTCGTCCGGCAGGGTCTGCTCGATCTCCTCCAGCACGCTCCTCTGCAGCGCGTACGGCACGTGCTGCATCTTCTGCGCGATGCTGAGTCCGAAGTGCTCCTCGATGTGCCGGCGGTTGTTCTTGCCCGCCGCGGTGACCGGCGCGTCGTGCACGGTGGCCGGCCCGGCCTCGAGCTGCGCCGTCGACTGGAAGAACTTGGCGATGCCGTTCGCGTGGAAGAACGCGGTGGGCAGCACCGGGCGGCCGAAGAACATGTCGTCGTTGAAGTAGATGAAGTGCTCGGCCAGCCCCGGGATGCGGTGCAGGCGCGACTCGATCGCGTGCGAGTTGAAGGTCGGCAGCGCGCCGGTGTCGCCGAACAGCTCACGATGGCTGACCACGGTCAGCCGCGGTGCGGACTCGTCCAGCCACGGCGGGATCTGGTCGTCGGTGACCAGGAAGATCCGCCGGATCCAGGGCGCGAACGCGGCCATCGAGCGCAGCGAGTACCGCAGCTCGTCACGGCTGATGAACCGGGACTGGTTCGTGGCGATGGTGTTGATCTGCTGCTGGCCGAGGGAGGCGAGGGCCGCGTTCTTGCGTTGCAGCCAGTCCGGGTCGCCGCCGTCCACCCAGGTGTACACGGCGTCGATGGGGAAGCGCACGTGGCCCGCCGGGGTCCCGGCGAACTCCTCCCGGGTCCGGTACCGAGGCCCGGTCTCGGTGAGCGGCATGAACTGGCTCAGCGTCACGGCGGGAACGTGCCGGACCTCGGCCTCGGCCGGCAGCGCGGTGGCCACCTGGTTGCCGCGCGGCCCGGCGATCGTGTCGGGCGCGCCGCCGGCGCCGGGCACCCGGCGCCAGAACTCGATCTCGCAGGCGGATCCGCTGCCCAGCACGGTGGTGCCGCGCGGGTCGGTGACCGGGAAGTAGACCTGGATGCCGCTGCGCGCGGTCCGGCCGGCCCGGAAGCCCCGGTCGGTGACGTCGCCGACGCGGACCTGCGCCTCGGCCAGCTCGGGGGCGCCGTGCAGCGCGGCGAGCGTACGGGCCCGGTCCTCGACGGACACCGCGATGGCGCTGTGCTGGTAGCCGTGCGGGCGCAGGCAGAAGTAGTCGATCTCCGCGGCGTCGAGGACGGCGACGACCGCGTCGAGATTGCGGCGCCAGGCACCGGCGGGGGTGGCGGCGACGGCGACGCGGGCCCGCACGGCGGCGCCCCGGTCGCGGGCCGTGACGAGGTCTCCCGCCGCGGCCGGCGATCCCAGCGCCCGCTGCCGGGTCAGCCGGCGCACCAGCCACAGGCGACGGTCCGGCGGCAGCACCTCGAGCATCTGCAGGCGGCGGCTCTTCGGCAGCAGCCGGTACAGCTTGTGCGCGATCATGCCGATGCCTCCAGGTCGCGGTGGAATACCCGGCCGGTCGCCGAAGTCGTCTCAATCAATTGCGTGAACAACGTGCCCCCGAGAATCATCGCAATCATGGAAGGCCGGGGTGGACGAAGATCACCGTTCGGCGGTGACCGATATCCGGCCATCATCGACCTTTCTGCCGCCGGTTAACAGCGGCTGAACGGCCGATGTGCACTGTGTAGCACACGGGCGAAAGTCGCCCGGAAACTGTCGTTCCTAACCACAAAAGTGCAGCTCAAAGCCGCCGGAAAGAAAGATCCGGCGGCAGGGATATTGATCCATTGTCGAGCGCATGACAATGGGCAATCGGTGGTGCATGTCCACCGATCGTGCTCACTCGTTTCGCGCCCGGCTCCCGCATTCACGGGACGTGTCAGGTGTGCGACACCGTCATCTGTTCCACTCCACTTTCGGCCCCCGCTGTGCGGCTTGCCTAGATAGGACGCCGGACTTCGCCCGCCCGGGCGACAGGCGGTAGGTAACGGATCGGTAACGGCCGCTGCGGGACGCGGGCAACGATGAGTACGCATACGGATGGCGGAGCGTCCGGGTTCGGCGAGACTTACCGCCATGCGATCGACGAGCCGAACCCGCAAGCTGACCATCACCCTGCTCGGCACGACGGCGCTGGCGGCGACCCTGCTGGCCGCGGGCTGCTCGTGGAACGAGGCGATCTGCCGCGGCGACGAGTACCCGGTCGCGGCGGTCGGCTCGACGGGGCGCGACTGCGTCCCGGAGGACCAGGAGCCGCCGGCCGGCTATGTCCGCTTCCCCGATGGCAAGGTCCCGAAGCACGTCGGCGACGAGTGGGACGAGTACTGGAAGACCCACGTGATCGACGAGACCGGCGCCATCGTCGAGGTCTGACGGGCGAAAACCGGATGCGGGGCCGACCGCGGCGCACCTACGGTGGCGCGATGAGCATCGAAGCCGCCCGCGCCGCCGAGGTTCTCGCCCAGCTCTCCGGGCAGACGCGGCTGCTCGCGCTCGCCGAACTGGTCCGCCGCGGAGACCAGGGCGCCACGCTGGCCGAGCTCACCTACGCGCTCGACCTGCCGCTGCCGAAGACCGGCGACGCCTGCGCCCGGCTGGTCGCGCTCGGGCTCGCCACCGGCTTCGGCGACGGGGTCTACCGGGCTCGGCCCGAGGGGCTGCGCGAGGCGGCCGCGGCCGTCGACCGCCTCCAGCCGATCGCGCCGTTGCTCGCGGACTATCCGCAGCTGCGGGCCAACTTCTCGCACGGGCGGCTGAGCGCCATGCCGCCGACGCTCAGCGAACGCACCCCGCTGCTGGGTGAGTTGCTGGCCCGGTTCCTGGCGCTCGACGGCCTGTGCGGCGAGGACGAGATCAACCGCCGGCTGGCCGAGGTCACCGACGACGTGGCGGGAGTGCGGCGGATGATGGTCGACACCGGCTGGCTGGAACGCGACCGCGCCGGCACCACGTACGGACCGGGCCGAGCGCTCCCGCAGCCGGCGGGCTGACGGGCGACGGCGGCGCCGGCCGAGCCGGCACCGCCGCCACTGCCCCTCTCACCGGGCGTCCTGGATCACCTCTACTCCGGTGATGAGCCGGCGGCCGGCGCCGACCGTGCGCAGCGGACCGGTCAGCCGCACCGAGCCGCGGCACGGCAGGTTCACCGCCGACGTGCCGACCATGATCTCGATCTCTCCGGGCTCGACGACGCGTTCGAGGTCGCGGCCCGTGAACGCGGTCCGGTCGGCGTGCACCGCGAAACGGACCTCGGCGCCCGTGCCCGCCGCGAGATGCACCCGGGCGAAGCCCGTCAGCTGCTTCACCGGGCGGGTCACCTGCGCGACCCTGTCGTGCAGGTAGAGCTGGACCACCTCGTCGCCCGCCCGGGCACCCGTGTTGCGGACCCGGACCGACACCGTGAACTCGCCGTCGGTCGGCACCTCCGCGGCGTCGATCGCCAGGTCGCCGACCTCGAAGGTGGTGTACGACGACCCGTGGCCGAACGGGAACAGCGGCGTCGGGTCGAGGTTGCTGATGTCCGTGCGGTCCGCGCCCAGCGGCGGCTGCAGGTAGGTGCCCGGCTGGCCGCCCGCGTGCCGGGGGATCTGCACCGGAAGCTTGCCGCCGGGCTGGATCCGTCCGCTGAGGATGCCGGCGATCGCCGGGCCCGCCTCCTCGCCCGGCATGAACGCCTGTACCAGGCCGGCGGCCCGGCCGTGCACGTCGCCCAGCGCGTACGGGCGGCCCGAGACGACGACCACGACCACCGGCGTGCCGGTCTCGAGCAGCTCGGCGAGCAGGTCCGCCTGCACGCCCGGCAGGCGCAGGTCCTCGGCGTCGCAGCCCTCGCCGGACGTGCCGTGGCCGAACAGACCCGCGAGGTCACCGACGACCGCCACGCACAGGTCCGAGTCCCGGGCCGCGGCCACCGCGGCGGCGAAGCCGGAACGGTCCGAGCCCTGCACCCCGGTGCCCTGCTCGTACACGATCTTGACGTCCGGCAGCTCCAGCCGCAGGGCGTCGACCACCGTCGGCACCTCGATGCCCAGGCCGAGGCCGGGGTGCCGGGGCAGGACGTGGTTCGGGAACGCGTAGCAGCCCATGAACGTGCGCGGGTCGTCGGCGCACGGCCCGACGACGGCCACCTGGCGCAGCGGCGGCCGGTCCTCGCCGAGCACCGGCAGCGCCGTGCCGGCCTCCAGCAGCACGATCGAGCGCTCGGCCATCTCGCGGGCCAGCGACCGGTTGGCGGGGGAGTCGAGGTCGGTGCCGGCCGCGCGCGCCACCGAGCCCTCGGGGGTCCAGTCCGGGTCGAGCAGGCCGAGCTCGGCCTTGTGGGTGAGCAGCCGCCGGGCGGCGCGGTCGACGAGCTCCTCGGCGACCTCGCCGCGGCGTACGCGCTCCACCAGGGCGGCGCCGTAGCCGAGCGTGTCCGGCAGCTCCACGTCGATGCCGGCGGTGAGTGCCAGCACGCCGGCCTCGCCGGTGTCCGCCGCGACGCGGTGCATGGTGGCGAGGAAGGGCACGGCCCAGTAGTCGGAGACCACGGTGCCGGTGAAGCCCCACTGCTCGCGCAGCACGTCGGTGAGCAGCCACGGGTCGGCGGCGGCCGGCACGCCGTCCACGTCGGAGTAGGAGTTCATCACCGAGCCGGCGCCGGCGAGGTTCACCGCGGCCTCGAACGGCGGCAGGATCATGTCCATCAGCTCGCGGCGTCCCATCGGCACCGGGCCGTGGTTGCGGGCGGCGCGGGCGGCCGAGTAGCCCGCGAAGTGCTTGAGGGTGGCAACGACGCCGGCGCTCTGCAGGCCCCGGACGTACGCGGCGCCGAGCATCGACACCAGGTACGGGTCCTCGCCCATGGTCTCCTCGACCCGGCCCCAGCGGTAGTCGCGGACCACGTCGAGGACGGGGGACAGGCCCTGGTGCACGCCGACCGCGGCCATGTCCCGGCCGATCGCCGCGGCCATCCGCCCGATCAGATCCGGGTCGAAGGTGGCGCCCCAGGCGATCGCCGCGGGATAGACCGTCGCGCCGTACGTGGTGAAGCCGGTCAGGCACTCCTCGTGCACCAGCGCCGGGATGCCCAGCCGGCTGCCCTCGATCACGACGCGTTGCTGGCGGATCACCTCGGCCGCGCCCTCCTCGACGGTGACCGGGATGCCGCCGTAGACCCGGGTGAGGTGGCCCAGCCCGTGCCGGCTCGCGTCCTCCAGCGAGACGGTGCCGGAGGCGGCGAAGACGTCCTGCATCGGCGCGACGTTGTGGGTGGCCTCAGGATCGGCGTCCGTCCGGCCGGCCTCCTCCATGGCGTTGCGCACCCACCGGCTGCCCAGCTGCGCGACCTTCTCCTCGAGGGTCATCTGCGCCAGCAGCAGGCTGACCCGGTCGGCGACGGGCAACGTGGGGTCGTGCCAGTCAGGTGTCGTCACGATGGTTCTCCTTACGAGCCGGACGGGCGCCGAGGCTCCGAAACTTTCGGACTTTCAGTGAGATCTGGCCGCGACCGGATCGTGACCTGGGGGGCCGTCAGTCGGTGCTTCACGCGCTGCGATGGGGTCCACTCTCGCTGGTAAAGCACGAGTCTTTCAAGGGCCTTGACACGTCAATCGCGAAATCCTACGTTAACAAAATCTCTCGGTAACTTGCGGTTGTCGATCGAAAGTTCCAGAATCCTGGGGCCGGGATCGACCGTCACCCCCTCAGCCATCGACTCGCCGCATCCGTGCGGCTCTCGAGTACGGAGATCAGCGTGGAGCGCAGCCCGATATCCCGTCGCAACTTCCTCAGCCTCACCGCCGCCGCCGGCGCCGGCGCCGCCCTGGCCGCCTGCGGCAGCTCCGGCCCCGGCGGTGGTTCCAACGGCGGCGACAAGGCCGGAACGGCCAGCTACTGGTTCCTCACCGGACAGCCCGGTGAGGGAATCCGGCAGACCGCGGCGGAGCGGTTCAACAAGGCCAACCCGAACAACAAGCTCGAGTTCACCGCGTTCGAGAACGACGCCTACAAGCAGAAGATCAAGACGGCCATCGGCGCCGGCCAGGCGCCGACCCTGATCTGGGGCTGGGGCGGCGGCGGCCTGAAGAGCTACGTCGACGCGGGCCAGGTCGAGGACCTGACCGGCTGGTTCGGCGAGAACGCCGCGGTCAAGGACCGGCTGTTCCCGTCGTCGTTCGGCCCGGCGACCATCGGCGGCAAGATCTACGCGATGCCGTGCGAGACCGTGCAGCCGATCATCCTGTACTACAACAAGAAGGTCTTCGAGAAGGCCGGCGCGCAGCCGCCGCAGTCGTTCGAGGACATGATGGCGCTGGTGCCGAAGTTCAAGGCGGCCGGCGTCGCGCCGTTCTCGCTGGCCGGCAAGTCCCGCTGGACCAACATGATGTGGCTGGAGTTCCTGCTCGACCGCATCGGCGGCCCCGAGGTCTTCCAGAGCGTCTTCGACGGCGAGAAGGACGCCTGGTCCGACCCGGCCGTGCTGGACATGCTCACCAAGATCCAGCAGATGGTGAAGGACGGCGCGTTCGGCAAGGGCTTCTCCTCGGTCGACGCCGCCGGCAACGCCGACCAGGCCCTGCTCTACACCGACAAGGCGGCGATGATGCTGCACGGTGGCTGGACCTACGGCAGCATGAAGAACGACGGCGGCAACTTCGTCTCCGGCGGCAACCTCGGCTGGATGAACTTCCCGCCGGTCGCCGGCGGCAAGGGCGACCCCACCAACACGGTCGGCAACCCGGGGCAGTACCTCGCGATCTCGTCCAAGGCCACGGCCGAGCAGAAGGAGACCGCGAAGAAGTTCTTCACCAGCGGCGTGCTCGACGCGGACGAGACCAAGGCCTGGATCAACGACGGCGGCTCGGTACCGGTAGCCAAGGGCACCGAGGCCATCCTGGGCGCCTCGCCGGACGCCGCGTTCCTCAAGTACGTCTACGACACCTCCGTCAACGCCAAGGTCTTCGCGCAGTCGTGGGACCAGGCGCTGAGCCCGACCGCCGCCGAGGCCCTGCTGGACAACATCGCCAAGCTGTTCCAGCTGCAGGTCACGCCCCAGCAGTGGGTCACCAACATGAACCAGGTCATCGGCAAGTGACGGCCCTTGCTCCGCCCCCGGACGCACTGGCGGGACGCTCCTCCACCGGCGGGCGGAGCAGGTCCGTGTCCTGGATGGTGCTGCCGGCGCTCGCCATGTTCGTGGCGTTCGGCGTCGTGCCCCTGCTGGGCGTGCTCGGCCTGAGCTTCACCCAGTGGGACGGCATCGGCGACATCCACCCGGCGGGCCTGGACAGCTGGCGGCACGTGCTGACCGAGCCCGGGCTGGCCCACGCCGTCTGGGTGACGTTCCTGGTGATGGCGCTCTCCTGGCTCTTCCAGACGCCGCTGAGCCTGCTCATCGGCGTCTTCCTCGCCTCGCACAAGCGGTACCGCGGGCTGCTGGCGGTGCTGTACTTCATCCCGCTGCTGCTGAGCTCGGCGGCCATCGCGATCACCTACAGCGCCTTGCTGAACCCGAACTTCGGGCTGGGCGCCGGGCTGAACATCCCGCTGCTCAACCAGGACTGGCTGGGCCAGGGCAACCTGGCCCTGTGCGTGGTGGTGTTCGTGGTGTCCTGGCAGTTCATCCCGTTCCACTCGCTGATCTACCAGGGCGGCGTGCGGCAGATACCCAGGTCCATGTACGAGGCGGCGGAGATCGACGGCGCCGGCCGGGTACGCACGTTCTTCCACATCACCCTGCCGCAGCTCAAGTACACGATCATCACCTCGTCGACGCTGATGGTGGTGGGGTCGCTGACCTTCTTCGACCTGATCTTCGTGCTCACCGCCGGGGGGCCCGGCGACGCCACCCGGGTGCTGGCGCTCGAGATGTACCAGACCGGGTTCAAGGCGAACCTGATGGGACCGGCCAGCGCCATCGCGGTGATCCTGGTGCTCGTCGGCCTGGGTCTGGCCCTGCTGCTGCGCCGGATCGGCGGCGGCAGCGCGACCGACAGCCAACTGGAAGGTGCCTGATGGCCATCTCGACCCGGCCGGCACTGCCGAAACCCGCGGGGCCGGCACCCACCCGGCACGGCGGGCCGCGGCGCAGGCCGTCGGTGCTGCGGCGCTGGAACTGGCTCGGCGGCGGCTTCGGCTGGCTGTGGCTGCTGGTGGTGATGCTGCCGATCTACTGGATCGTCATCACCAGCTTCAAGACGCGGGCGAACTACTACGCGCAGAACCCGCTCGTCCCGCCGGCCGATCCCACCCTGGAGAACTACCGGCAGGTCTTCGAGGCCGACTTCGCGCGGTACTTCACCAACAGCCTGGCGGTCACGGCGGGTGCGACGCTGCCGGCGGTGCTGATCTCGTTCATGGCGGCGTACGCGATCGTGCGCGGCGGGGCGGGCAGCCGCTTCCTGCGCTCGGTCAACGGCCTGTTCCTGATGGGCCTGGCGATCCCGTTGCAGGCGGTGGTCATCCCGATCTACCTAATCATCATCCGGATGCAGATGTACGACACCCTGATGGCGATCATTCTGCCGTCGATCGCCTTCGCCATCCCGCTGTCGGTGCTGGTGCTCGCGAACTTCATCAGGGACGTGCCGAAGGAGCTGTTCGAGTCGATGCGCCTCGACGGCGCCACCGAGTGGGGCACCCTCTGGCGGCTGGCCTTCCCGCTCACCCGCCCCGCGCTGGTCACCGTGACCATCTATCAGGGACTGGGCGTCTGGAACGGGTTCATCCTGCCGCTGATCCTCACCCAGAGTCCCGACCAGCGCACGCTGCCGCTGGGACTGTGGAGCTTCCAGGGTCAGTACGGCGTCAACGTGCCGGCCGTGCTCGCCTCCGTCGTGCTGACCACGCTGCCGATCCTGATCTGCTACGCCGTCGGCCGGCGTCAGCTGCTCAGCGGCCTCACCGCGGGCTTCGGGAAGTGACCAGGTCGGCGTCGGCGGTGCTGTCCCGGACCACCAGCTCCGTCGCCAGCTCGACGCGAGGGGCCTGAAGGGTCTCGCCGCGCGCCATCCGCAGGATCGTGCGCGCGGCGAGCCCGCCCATCTCGGCGAGGGGCTGCCGCACGGTGGTCAGCGGCGGCGAGGACCAGCGCACCTCGGGCAGGTCGTCGAAGCCGACCACGCTCAGGTCGGCCGGCACCTGTAGCCCGCGCCGGCGCGCGGCCTCGTACACGCCGAGCGCCATCTGGTCGCTGGCGGCGAAGACGGCCGTCGGCGGGTCGGCCAGATCGAGCAGCCGCCCGCCGGCCGCGAAGCCGGACTCGTGGTGGAAGTCGCCCGGCACGATCAGCGCGTCGTCGACGGCGATGCCGGCGGCGTCGAGCGCGGCCCGGTAGCCGTCCAGCCGGGCCCGGCTGCAGAGCAGGTCCCTGGGGCCGGCGACCAGGCCGATCCGGCGGTGCCCGAGGGCGATCAGATGCTCGGTGGCGCTGAGCCCGCCCGCCCAGTTCGTCGCGCCGACGGTCGGCACGTCGGCGCCCGCGCCGTTCGCCGGGTCGATCACCACGGCCGGGATGTGCAGGCGGTGCATCTGGGCGAGGACCGGCGAGTTCACGTCGGACATCACGAAGATGACGCCGTCCGAGGTGCGCGCCCGCAGGTTCGCCAGCCACTGCCGGGTCGCCGTGGCCTCGTGGTGCACCGCCGAGACGACCGTGCCGACCCCCGCCGCGTGTGCGATGTCCTCGACGCCGCGGATGAGCTCGACCGCCCACGGGCTGTCCAGGTCGTTGAAGACCAGATCGATCAGCTGCGCGCGGCCGGGTTGCCGAGAGTTCCGGCGCCGGTAACCCTGCTCGCGCAACAGCTGCTCGACCCGCTCACGCGTCTCCGACGACACGTCCGTACGCCCGTTGAGCACCCGCGACACCGTCGGAACGGACACGCCGGCGGCGTCGGCGATGGCCGCGATGGTCACCCGCCTGCCGTCCTGGGTCATCGCCATCATCCTCGCTTCCGAGCCCTCCCGGGCTGGAAGTTTCGGACCCGGTTCCGGGAGTATGGCACAGGCTCCGCCCGGGGGTTCAGCGCCCGGCCAGCGTCAGGGTGTCGCGCATCGCGTAGTACGCCGGCTTGCGCACCAGGTCCTCGTCCAGCGGGGTGGCCGAGCCCTCGCCGGAGAAGACCCCGGGCACCCAGGAGTAGCGGTCGGTGAAGCCCCAGAGCGTGTACGACACGCAGCGCCGGGCCAGCAGGCAGGCCTGCAGAAGTGAGTTGAAGCCCGACACCTGCGCCTGCACCTTGATCGGATCGGTCGGCAGCGGCATCCGCACGTCGACCTCCGTCAGCGCGCTCTCCAGGCCGAGCGCCTCGAACCGGCGCAGGTTGGTCAGGGTGTCGCCGGGCACGCCGTACTGCACGGCGAGGTGGCCCTGCACGCCGTAGCCGTGCACCGGCACCCGCTGCGCCTTCAGCTCCTTCACGAGGCGGTGGTACGCATCGCTCTTGGCGTTGACGCCCTCGTTGTTGTAGTCGTTGAGGTACAGCTTGGCGCGTGGGTCGGCCTGGTGCGCCCAGCGGAACGCGTCCGCGACGTAGCCGGGCCCGAGGTTACGCAGCCAGATGGTGTCGCGCCAGGTGCCGTCGTCGTTGAAGATCTCGTTGGTCACGTCCCAGTGGTAGACCCGGCCCTTGAAGTGCGAGACCTCGTCGATGATGTGCTTGCGCAGCAGCGCGCGCAGCTCGGCGGGGGTGAACGCCTCCTCGGTCAGCCAGGACGGGTTCTGGCTGTGCCAGACCAGCGTGTGGCCGCGCACCTTCTGGCCGTTCGCGCGGGCGAAGTCCACGAGCCCGTCCGCGGCCGCCCAGTCGTAGGTGCCCTGCACCGGCTCCACCAGCTGCCATTTCATGACGTTCTCCGGCGTCACGGAGTTGAACTCGCGCGCCGTCGCTTCGCGGTACGGCGCGTCGTCGGCCAGCGCGGTGGTGTCGACGGCGGTGCCGATCCGCAGGCCGGCCCGGTCGGCGGCGACCCGTAGTCCGGCGTCGCCGCCGGGTGCGCCCGCCCGAGCGGGTGCCGGTTGTTCCATCGTGGCCGCCGGTCGTGTCGCCGCCGCGGGGGAGGCGGCGACCAGCGCCAGCGACGCCAGCGCCAGCGCACTCGCAATTCTGTGGATTCTCACTGTCGGACCGTCCTTCCCAGACCTGCGCAGGCGGCCGTGGGGACCCGCGGCGCAGGGGTTTCGAAGATTCCGAGAAATTCCGTTACGTGTCCGGAAGATAGGCCAGTGCTGCGCCTCGGTCAACCGGCTACAACGTGGACGGACAGCCGTGAAGATCAATGAAAACAACGCGGTGATCTGGGACGTAACAGTCTCTTGACGAGACTTCGACCTGCCTCTATGTTACGAGAAATCGCTTGGAGTATTGCCGAAACTTCCGGAACTCCGTCCCGCCACGACGCCATGGCCGACGAAGGAGACGCATGTCCACCAGACGCGAAGTGCTCGCGCTCGCCTCGGGCGCCGCGCTCGCCGCGGCGGCCCCCGCGCAGGCCGCGGCGGCGGGCGGAAGCCGCGAACCGGCGGGCTGGACCGCGACTTGGGCGGCCGTGCCGACCACGATCCCGCCGGGCGCGCCGACCGTCCTCGAGGACCGGACCGTTCGCCACGTCGTGCACGTCAGCGCCGGCGGCGAGCGGGTACGGGTCCGGCTGACCAACGAGTTCGGCGATCGGCCGCTGTTCGTCGGCGAGGTGCGGGTCGCCCGCCGGTCCGGTGACGGCGCGAGCACCGACACCCTGCCCGGCACCGATCGGCGGGTGACTTTCGGTGGACGTGCCGCCGCGACGATCCCGGCCGGTGCGCCGCTGGTCAGCGACCCGGTCCGGCTGCACGTCCCGGCCGGCACGGAGCTGGCGATCAGCCTCTACCTGCCGCGGCGTACCCCCGTCACCACCCTCGCCGCGTTCGCCTATCAGGACAACGTGATCGCGGCCGGCAACGTCACCGCGGCCCCGACCGTCACGCCGACGGCCGTGCTCGCGCAGAACCTGTTCCTCTCCGGCGTCAGCGTCGAGCGCCGCGCCGGGGCGGCCGTCGCGCTCGGCGACTCCATCACCAACGGCGCCGACACCGTCGCGAACCTGAACCACCGGTGGCCCGACCTGCTCGCCCGGCGGCTGCGTGACGCCCGCATCGACCGCGGGGTGGTCAACCTCGGCGTCTCGGGCAACCGGCTGCTGCACGACCCCAACCCGCCCGCGGGCAGCGGCGCCGAGGCCTACGCGGCGTACTTCGGACAGAGCGCGCTGCGCCGCTTCGACCGCGACGTGCTCGCCCAGCCCGGTGCGCGCTTCCTGATCGTGCTGCTCGGCGTCAACGACCTCGGCCACCCGGGCACGGCGGCGCCGGCCGACGAGACGGTCACCGCGGACGACCTGATCGCCGGGCACCGGCAGCTGATCGCCCGCGCCCACGAGGCCGGGCTGTCGGCGTACGGCGCCACGGTCCTGCCGTTCAAGGGCGACACCCTCGGCTTCTACTCAGCGGAGAACGAGCGGAAACGCGCGACGCTGAACCGCTGGATCCGCACCGGCGGCGAGTACGACGCGGCGATCGACTTCGACGCCGCGATCCGCGACCGCACCGACCCCCTGCGGCTGGCCCCGGCCTATGACAGCGGCGACCACCTGCATCCCAACGATGCGGGCATGGCCGTGCTGGCGGCCGCGGTCCCGCTGCGACTCCTTCGATAGGAACGGCGTACCCATGAAGGCTCTTCTCGCCCTCGCGGCCCTCGCCGCGCCGCTGTTCGTAGCGGTGCCGGCCGTCGCGCAGGCCGCACCGGAGGACGTTCTCGCCTCGGCGGACCGCGGCGGCTACGTCTCCGCGCTGCCCGGCCGCGGCCGTTTCCCGCTCGTCGCCGACGGCCGCGCGGCCCCGCTGGTGGTCAGCGCCGGCGACCACGCCGGGGTCATCCGCGTCCTGGACGACCTGCAGACCGACATCGCGGCGGTCACCGGGGTCACGCCGGTGGTCGCACACGACCGGATCCCCGGCGGACGGGATCCGGTGCTGGTCGGCACGGTCGGCAAGAGCCCGCTGATCGACCGCCTCGTGGCCGCGGGCAAGCTCGACGTCCGCGGCCTCGCCGGCCGCTGGGAGACCACCGTCGAGCAGGTCGTCGACAACCCGCTGCCGGGCGTACGCCGGGCGTTCGTCATCGCGGGCAGCGACCAGCGCGGCACCATCTACGGCGCCTACGACCTGTCCAAGCGCATCGGCGTCTCGCCGTGGCGGTTCTGGGACGACGTGCCGGTGCGCCACTCCGACGCCGTCTGCGTGCTGCCCGGGCGCCACACCCAGGGCACGCCGGCGGTGAGGTACCGCGGCTTCTTCATCAACGACGAGAACCCGGCCACCGGCACCTGGGCGCCCGGCTACTTCGGGCCCGGCAAGGCGCCGGGCTACCCGGGCGGCCTGAACGCGGCCTACTACGCCCGGGTCTTCGAGACCATGCTGCGGCTGCGCGCCAACTACCTGTGGCCGGCGGTCTGGGGGCGCGCGTTCGCCGAGGACGACCCGCAGAACCACGCCACGGCCTCGTACTACGGCGTCGTCATGGGCACCTCGCACGAGGCGCCCATGATGCGCGGCATCGAGGAGTGGAACCGGCATCCCACCGGTACCGGCGAGTGGAGCTTCCGGCGCAACCCGGACGCCATCAAGGCGTACTGGCGCGACGGCGCGCAGCGGATGGCCGATCAGAGGATCGAGGGCGTCATCACGCTCGGCATGCGCGGCAACGGCGACGTGAGCCTGCCCGACGGCGACGGCATCGACCTGATGGACTCGATCATCGACACGCAGCGCGGGATCCTGCGTGACACCGGACTCATCGGCGCGCCGCAGGTGCAGACCCTCTACAAGGAGGTCCAGCGCTACTGGGACGGCGGCTACCGGCCGCCGGACGACGTGACCGTGGTCTTCTGCGACGACAACTGGGGCAACCTGCGCAAGCTGCCGGACGCCTCGCTGCCGCCCCGCGGCGGTGGATACGGGATGTACTACCACTTCGACTACGTCGGCGGCGGCCGCAACTACAAGTGGGTCGACACGATCAACCTGACCAACACCTGGGAGCAGCTCGACCTCGCGTACCGCTCCGGGGTGGACCGGCTGTGGATGGTCAACGTCGGCGACCTGAAGAACGAGGAGCAGCCGACCCAGTTCTTCCTCGACTACGCCTGGAACCCCGCCGCCTGGCCGCTCTCGCGGCTCGGCGAGTGGGAGCGGCAGTACGCCGCGCAGAACTTCGGTCCAGGGCTCGCCGCCCCGATCGCGGACCTGCTCGGCGACTACGGCCACCTGCAGTCGCGGCGCAAGCCCGAGCTGCTGAACCGGCGGATCACCATCGACCCCGCCACCGCGCAGATCAACTACGACGACGAGGCGAGCCCGTTCAGCCTCACCGACTACGGCGAGCTGGACCGGGTCACCGCCGAGTGGCAGCGGCTCGGCGCCCGCGCGGACCGGATCAAGGCCGCGGTGCCCGCGGCCTGGCAGGACGCCTACTTCCAGCTGGTCTACTACCAGGTCAAGGCGACCGCCAACCTGTACGCGCTGCGCCGCGCGGAGTTCACCAACATCAGGTACGCCGCGCAGGGCCGCGCCGCCACCAACGACCTGGCCGACGTCGCCGAGGCCCGGTTCGCCGACGACCAGGCGCTCAACGCGTACTACAACACCGCCCTGGCCGGCGGGAAGTGGCGCGACTGGCAGCTCCAACCCAAGATCGGGTACGGCAACGTGGCCCGGTACGGCCCGAACGCGCCGTGGCAGCAGCCGGAGAAGGACAACGTGGCGCTGCCGGACGAGATCTACCCGTACCTGAAGCGGATCGAGCTGCCCGCGGCGGCCGGGATGGGCGTCGCGCTCGACGGCGGCGACCCGGTCACCCTGCCCGCGTTCAGCCCGTACCAGGCGCAGCCCGCGCAGTACATCGACGTGTACAACACCGGAACGACGCCGTTCGCGTACCGGATCAGCCCGGCCGTGCCGTGGGTGCACGTCACGCCGGCCGCCGGCCGGGTGGAGAAGGAGATCCGGGCGACCGTGCGGGTCGACTGGTCCCGGGCGCCGAAGGGCCGGACCACCGTGCCGATCACGGTGACCGGGCCGGGCGGCGCGAGCACCGTGGTGCAGGCGCCGATCGACAACCCGGTGCTGCGCCCCCGCGGCTTCGTCGAGGCGAACGGCTACGTCGCGATGGAGGCCGACCACTACAGCCGTGCCGTCGGCGACTGGCGGCTGCTGCCCGGCATCGGCAAGACCGGCAACGGCATGACGCCGCTGGGCGGGACCGGTGCCCGCCTCGAGTACGCGATGACGCTGACCAGCACCGGCCCGGTCAAGGTCACGGCCGTGCTGTCGCCGCGCAACAACGTGCGCCCGACGGACGGGCTCAAGTACGCGGTCTCGCTGGACGGCGACGCACCGCAGACGGTGAACATCACGACGGCGACCGGCGCCAACGACACCACGATGAACCGGCAGTGGGAGCGCAACACCTCGGACAACGCCAACGTCACGACCACGACGCACACGGTCGCGGCCGTGGGCACGCACACCCTCAAGTTCTGGATGGTGGATCCGACCGTGATCGTGCAGCGCCTGATCGTCGACACCGGGGGAGTCAGGTACAGCTACCTCGGCCCGCCCGAGAGCCGGAGGGTCCGATGAACCGCCGATCGCTGCTCAGCCTCGGTGCGGCGGCGGCCGCCTCGGCGGCGACGATTCACCACAACCGGCCGCGGCCCAGGGACTGGCTGCACACCTGGGTGTCGATGCCGCAGCTGACCGAGCCCGGCAACATGCCGCCGGCGCCGTTCAACGCCGACGGCGTGGTGCTGGCCGACGCCACGCTGCGGCAGACCGTGCACACCTCGATCGCCGGCTCGTCCGTGCGGGTGCGCTTCTCGAACGCCTTCGGCGGCGCGGTCCTGCCGATCACCGGCGTCACCGTCGCGCTGCCGCTGGACGGACGGGCCGGTGCGAGCGCGATCGTGCCGGGCTCGGCTCGCGTGGTCACCTTCTCGGGCCGGCCGGGCGCCTCGGTGCCGGTCGGCGCCCAGGTGGTCTCGGACCCGATCGACCTCGACGTGCCCGCGCTGACCAACCTCACCGTGACCGCCTACCTGGCCACCGGCCAGGCCTCCGCGGCCATCACTTCGCACCCCGGCTCGCGGACCACCTCGCACCTGCTGCGCGGCGAGCATCTCGCCGCCGCGGAGCTGCCGGGCGCGACCCCGGTGGACCACTGGTACTTCCTCAGCGGGGTGGAGGTGCGCACCGCCGGCACGGCGACCGTGGTGCTCGGCGACTCGCTGACCGACGGGCGCGGCTCGACGACCAACGGCAACGACCGGTGGCCGGACCGGCTCAAGGCCCGGCTGCGGCACGTCGCGGTCCTCAACCAGGCGGCCGGCGGCAACCGGGTGCTGCAGGACGGCCTCGGGCCGAACGCCCTGGGCCGGCTGGACCGCGACGTGCTCGCGCTGGGCGGCGCCGACCGGCTGATCGTCTTCGAGGGCGTCAACGACATCGGTACGGCCGTCGCCACGGTGGACGCGCAGCGCCAGGTCGGCGAGGACCTGGTGGCCGCGTTCGACCAGATCGTCACCCGGGCACACGCGCGCGGCATCGAGGTGTACGGGGCGACGGTGACCCCGTTCGGCGGCAACACCAACTACGACGACGCGGACGGGCTGCGCGAGGGCACCCGCCGCACGGTCAACGACTGGATCCGCCGCTCCGGGCGCTTCGACGCCGTGCTCGACTTCGACGCGGCGGTCCGTGACCCGATCGGGCGGCGGCGTCTGCTGCCGGCGTACGACACCGGCGACCGTCTGCACCTCAACCCCGCCGGGTATCAGGCGATCGCCGACTCCGTGCCCGATCGGCTGTTCCGCCGATGACGACCATGACGAACGTGGCGGTGCTGGTGCCGCCCAGCGGCGGGCGGGCCGGGCTGGCGACGTACCGTGCCGTGTTCGGCGGCCCGGTCTTCGATCTCTCGTTCGCCGCCGTCGGCCTGCCCTTCGCCGGGCGTGACCTGCTGGCGCGGGCCGACATCCTCGCGGTGGCGCCGTCCACCCGGGACGCGCACCACGACGGCGCGGAGGTGGCCGGGACGCTGCGCGACGCGGCCCGCCGCAACTGCCGGATCCTGGCGGTGGGCGAGGCCGTCCTGACCGTCGCCGCGGCGGGCCTGCTCGACGGCCGGCGGGTGTCGACCTGCCCCGCGTACGCCGAGGAGTTGCGGCGCCGCTATCCGCGCGTGCGTACCGCGGCCGGCGTGCGCTACGTCGACGACGATCCGATCTTCACGGCGGCCGACGGGCCGGCCGGCCTGGACCTGTGCCTGCACCTGGTCCGCAAGTACCACGGCGCGGCGGCGGCCGCCGCCATCGCACGCACCCTCTGATCCGTCACGTTCCGTCCCCGCTGTCCCCGTCCGGTATCTGGGAGCGCTCCCAACTGAGAAAGGCGCACCGCATGAACCAGTTCTCCGTCCCCGCAAGTGCCACCCGGAGATCCCCGCTCCGGGTGGCCACCACCCTGATAGCGGCGAGCGTCGTCGCGGCCGGCGCCGCGGTGGCGCTGGCGTCCTCCGCCGACGCCGCCACCACGCTGGGCGCCTCGGCGGCGGCGTCGGGCCGGTACTTCGGCGCCGCCGTGGCCGCCAACAAGCTGTCGGACTCGACCTATGTGGGCATCCTCAACCGCGAGTTCAACAGCGTCACGCCCGAGAACGAGATGAAGATCGACGCGACCGAGCCGTCGCAGGGCCAGTTCAGCTACACCAATGCGGACCGGATCGTCAGCCACGCGAAGGCGCAGGGCATGCAGGTCCGCGGCCACACGCTCGCCTGGCACTCGCAGCAACCCGGCTGGATGCAGAACATGTCCGGCACCGCGCTGCGCAACGCGATGCTCAACCACGTCACCCAGGTCGCCACCCACTACCGCGGCCAGCTGTCCGCCTGGGACGTGGTGAACGAGGCCTTCGCCGACGGCAGCAGCGGCGCCCGCCGCGACTCCAACCTGCAGCGCACCGGCAACGACTGGATCGAGGCCGCGTTCCGCGCCGCCCGCGCCGCGGACCCCGCGGCGAAACTCTGCTACAACGACTACAACACCGACGACTGGAGCCACGCCAAGACGCAGGCCGTCTACACGATGGTCCGCGACTTCAAGTCCCGCGGCGTGCCGATCGACTGCGTCGGCTTCCAGTCGCACTTCAACAGCAACTCGCCGTACCCGAGCAACTACCGCACCACGCTGTCCAGCTTCGCCGCCCTCGGCGTCGACGTGGCGATCACCGAGCTGGACATCGAGGGATCCGGCACCGCGCAGGCCACCTCCTACCGCAACGTCGTCACCGACTGCATCGCCGTCCCGCGCTGCATCGGCATCACCGTCTGGGGCATCCGGGACACCGACTCGTGGCGGTCCAGCGGCACCCCGCTGCTGTTCGACGGCAGCGGGAACAAGAAGGCCGCGTACACCGCCGCGCTGGACGCCCTGAACGGCGCACCGCCGACGAACCCCACCACCCCGCCGACCACGCCGCCGACGACTCCGCCGACCAGCCCGCCGACCTCGCCGCCCACCACCCCGCCGACGGGCGGCGGCTGCACCGCGAGCGTGACCCTGAACCAGTGGAACGGCGGCTTCACGGCCGCGATCCGGGTCACCGCCGGCTCCGCCGCGGTCAACGGCTGGGCGGTGACGCTGACCCTGCCGTCCGGCGCCACGGTCACCAACACCTGGAACGCGGTCGCCGGCGGCAGCAGCGGGACGGTCCGCTTCGCCAACGCCAGTTACAACCCGCGGATCCCGGCCGGCGGCAACACGGAGTTCGGCTTCCAGGGCACCGGAACCGGGCCAAGCGCCACCCCGTCCTGCGCCGCGTCCTGACCAGACCGCCCCGGCGCGGGGCGCCATCCCCCCGCGCCGGGGCCCCGCCCCCGGATCTGAGGAATGCCATGAAGAGACTCGCTCACGCGTTACTGGCGGTGGCCACCGCCGCGGCGGCGATCGTCGCCTCGACCACCCTGCTGCCGGCCACGCCGGCGGCCGCGGCCTCGCTGCAGGAGGTCACCGGGTTCGGCACCAACCCGACCGGCCTGCGGATGCACCTGTACGTCCCGGACCGGCTGCCGAGCAACCCGGCGCTGCTCGTGGCCGTGCACTACTGCACCGGCTCCGGCCCGGCCTTCCATTCTGGAACCCAGTTCGCGTCCCTGGCGGACCGGTACGGCTACATCGTCGTCTATCCGTCGGCGACGAGGTCGGGCAACTGCTTCGACGTCTCCTCGCCCGGGGCGCTGCGCCACGACGGGAACAGCGATCCGGTCGGCATCGTCTCGATGGTCCGCTACGTGCAGAACCGCTACCGCACCGACCCGGCCCGCACGTTCGTCACCGGCGCCTCGTCCGGCGCGATGATGACAAACGTCCTGCTCGGCGACTACCCGGACGTGTTCCGGGCCGGCTCGGCGTTCATGGGCGTGCCGTTCGGCTGCTTCGCCACCACCGACGGCTCCGGCTGGAACAGCGCCTGCGCCAACGGGCAGGTCACCAAGACCCCGCAGGCGTGGGGCGATCTGGTCCGGGCCGCGTACCCGGGATACTCCGGTGCCCGGCCGCGGATGCAGCTCTGGCACGGCACCGAGGACGCGACGCTGCGCTATCCGAACTTCGCCGAGGAGATCAAGCAGTGGACGAACGTGCTGGGTGTCAGCCAGACGCCGGTGCTCACCGACTCGCCGCAGTCCGGCTGGACCCGCACCCGGTACGGGTCCTCGGGCACGGCGGCGCCGGTCGAGGCGATCAGCGCCGCCGGGGTGGGGCACTCGCTGCCGACCAGCGGCATGGCCGAGCGCGCGATCGCGTTCTTCGGCCTCGACGCGCCGACGGTGCCGGACCCGAGCGGCTCGGCCACCACGCCGCCGCCCTCGCCCAGCACGCCGCCGCCGGCGGGTGACTGCCGGGTCGGCTACACGGTCAACGCCTGGAACACCGGGCTGACCGCGTCGATCACCATCACCAACACGGGGCCGGCCCTGACCGGCTGGACCCTCGGCTTCACGCTGCCCGCCGGGCAGGTCATCACCTCGGGCTGGAACGCGACGTACGCGCCGTCGAGCGGGGCCGTCACCGCCCGCAACGTCTCGTACAACGGCGCGCTGGCGACGGGCGCCTCGACCGGCATCGGCCTGCAGGCGACGCACACCGGCGACAGCGGCAGGCCGACGGCGTTCACGCTCAACGGCGTCGCCTGCGCGATCGCCTGACGCCGGCCCTGAGACGGCCTGCTGCCCCGGTCCGGGTGAGCCGGGGCAGCAGGCGCACCATCACCCGATGGCTCGTCAGGCGCCGGAGCGGCTGCCGATCGCGCGCAGGAAGATGTCGCCGATCTTGGCCGGGTCCTCCGCGATGAACACGCCGCCGGAGCTGGTCGCGTTCGTGATCGCGGTGAGCTCGTCGCGGTCGACGCCGGTGCCGATGCCGATGATCACCATGCGGACCGGGCGCTTCGGGTCGCGCAGCTTCTTCAGCTTGGCGAGCAGCGCGCCCCGGGTGAGGCCGCCGGGGTTCTCGTTCACCCCGTCGGTGAAGAGGAGCACCGAGTTGACCCGGCCGGGCTGCCAGCTCTGCTGCACGTTCTCGTACGCGGCCAGGGCCGTGTCGTACAGGCCGGTGTCGCCGTCCCGCTTGGGCTCCATGTTCTGGATCGCCTCGCTGAGCTTGTTGCGTGCGGAGGTCAGCGGGCTGATCGCCACCTGCTCCTTCCACGGCCGCTTGCCGACCATGTCGGTGGAGAAGATCCAGTTGCCGACCGCCCACCGGTCGTCGAAGAGCGACAGCCCCTCCACCGCGGCGCGCTTGGTGAGCTCGTTGCGGGTGAGGTTGCCGGCGGTCGGCACCTTGGTCAGCATCGAGCCGGACACGTCGAAGACGGCGAGGACCCGGCCCGGCTGCGTGATCGCCGTCCAGCTGCCGAGCACCTGGCTGATCGCGGCGGTGGTCTTGCTGGCGATCGCGGCCGCCTGGCTGGCGTCGGGCGAGGCCTGCACGACCGGGGTGGCCGCCTGGGGCGCGCCCTCGGGCGCGGCGAAGCCGGCGCCGGCCGAGCCGTCGGGATTGCGCAGCCCCGCCGCGGCGATCGCGTTGCGGAAGGTCGCGCCGCGCAGCGCGCCGTGCAGGGCGGCGGCGGCCGCCGCCTTCTGCGGGTCGACCTCCGGCATGATCGCGAACGGGTAGTCCAGCGCCGCCGGCGCCGGGTCGAGGTAGAGCGCCGCGAGCTGGACCGGCGGCTTGGTCGCGTTGTACGCGACCACGTCCTCCTCCGACAGCGGGGCGGCGCTCAGCGCGGTCGTCACGTCCTGCGCCGAGCCCGGGAACTTCTCCACCAGGTCCTGGCGGATGCTCGAGCTGTTCGCCGCCAGCGCCCGCAGCGCGCCGACCTTCGTCTTGGTGCCCGCGGCGTCGTCGCCGGCCGCGGCGCCCAGGGCGAGCAGGCCGGACAGGCCGGCGGAGTCCCGGGTCGGGTCGACGATGCCGGGGCGCAGGGTCTTGCCGCCGGTCAGCGCGGCGAGCATCTCCTGCCACGTCAGCTGCTTCGCAGGCCAGCCGAGCGTCTGTGCGACCGGTGCCGGCATGGCCAGCACGACGGGGCTCTCGGCGACGGGCTCCCGGTCGGTCGGCGAGAAGCCTGGGGCCTCGGCGCTCACCCGCAGCAGCCAGGACGAGGAGTCCGGGATCCACACGTCCGGCACCTCGGCCTGGCCCGGCGCGCCGCCGAGCCCGGTGAGCGTGACGCCGTGCCGCTGCGCGATGGCGGCGGCGCCGGTGGCCGGCTCGAGCTCCTTGACCTTCACCGCCACGCAGACGCCGTCGACCTGGGCGTCCTGCTCGACCCACGCGTCGGCGGCCGTCCGGACGGCCGCGGCTATCTCGGCGGCCGCGGCGACGTCCAGGCTCACCTGGCCGGAACAGTCCTTTGCGGAGAGCTGCTCGTAGCCGAGCCAGGAGCCGCCGCCGACGAGGACGACGGCGGCCAGGGCCGAGGCGAGGATCACGGTCAGGCTGAAGGTTCTACGGTGGCGTCCGGACACCGCTCCATGGTCCGCAAGCGAAGATCGGATTGCCATGGATGTTCGGACGAATATTCATGTCCGCTGCAAACTTATGCCGGAACTAAACTTCCACATGTGCCGAGACCACACTGGATCGCCCATTTCGGGCGCCGTTTTGGTGAACAGCGGGTTACGCGACGTGGTGACGTCCCCCACTGAATTGCGTTCAGATGTGTGCGTATTCCACATGGCGTGTGCTGTCGTTCCGCCAATAGTGTTGCGCATCACAGGGCGTCGCCGTCGCCCCGGTCTCCGGAGGGGGTCAGGTTGCCGCCGATACTCCAGGCCCGCGGGCTCGCCAAGCAGTTCCGCGGATTCCATGCCGTCGACGGGGTCGACCTCGACATCGCGGCCGGCAGCGTGCACGCGCTCGTCGGGCCCAACGGTGCCGGCAAGTCCACCCTGTTCAACCTGCTGACCGGCTTCCTGCGCCCGAGCCGGGGGAGCATCACCCTCGACGGGAACGACGTCACCGGGCTGGCGCCGGAGCGGGTGGCCCGGCTGGGAGTGGCGCGCTCGTTCCAGATCACCACCCTGTTCCCGCAGGTCACCGCCCGCGAGCACGTCGAGCTGGCGCTACAGGCGCCGACCGGTCTCGGCTGGCGGTTCTGGCGCTCCGAGAGCCGCCTGGGCCGGTTCCGGAAACGGGCGCTCACCCTGCTGGACGACGTGGGGCTCGCCGACGCGGCCGAGGTGCCCGCCGCCGCCCTGGCCTACGGCCGCAAACGGGCCCTGGAACTGGCCGTGGCGCTGGCCCTCGACCCGCGGGTGCTGCTGCTCGACGAGCCCACCGCCGGCATGGGCGCCGAGGACGTCGAACGCACCATCGCGCTGATCCGTCAGGTCCGCGCCGGCCGCACCGTCGTGCTCGTCGAGCACAACATGCGCGTGGTGGCGAACCTCGCCGACCGGGTCACCGTGCTCACCCACGGCACGGTCCTGGTCGAGGGCGGCTACGCCGAGGTACGCGCCGACCCCCGCGTGATCACCGCCTACCTCGGAGAATCCCATGCTGACCGTTGAGGGACTCAGCGCCTGGTACGGCGAGGCTCAGGTGCTGCGGGACGTCGATCTCGCCGTCGCCGAGGGCGAGATCGTCACGCTCGTCGGGCGCAACGGCGCGGGCAAGACGACGTTGCTGCGCTGCCTGATGGGCCTGCACGCGCACTCCTCCGGGCGCCTCGCCTTCCTCGGCGACACCGCCTTCGCGTCCCGGCCGGCGTACCGCCGGGCCCGCGCCGGCATCGGGTACGTGCCCGACGACCGCGGCGTGTACGCCACCCTGAGCGTCGAGGAGAACCTGCTGCTCCCGCCGGTGGTCGGGCCGGAACCCTGGCCGCTGACCCGGATCTACGACACGTTTCCGGTGCTGGCGCGGCGGCGGCGCTTCGCGGGCACCCAGCTCTCCGGCGGCGAGCAGCAGATGCTCGCCCTGGCGCGGGTCCTGCGCAGCGGCGCCCGGCTGCTGCTCTGCGACGAGCCGACCGAGGGCCTCTCGCCGCTGCTGGTGCAGCAGATCGGCGACATCCTGCGCGAGATCAAGGCCGCCGGCGTCACCGTGCTGCTCATCGAACAGAACCTGCACTTCGCGACCACCGTGGCCGACCGACACCACCTGCTGTCCGAGGGCCGCGTCGTCGAGACGCTCGACAACGGCGCGGTCCGGCAACGAGAACACGAACTGCTCGCGTACCTGGGCATCTGACCCCTCCTCCACGCCCCCAAGGAGATTCCCCATGCGAAAGACCACCAGAGCGCTCACCGCCGCTCTGGCCGCCGGCACGCTGCTGGTCGCCGGCTGCGGCCGCGGCGGCCCCGGCGGCGATGCCGGCGCCAAGGTGAGCAACGACAAGATCGTGCTGGCCGTGCTCAACGACCAGTCCGGCGTCTACGCCGACCTGTCCGGCAAGAACAGCATCGAGGCGGTCAAGATGGCCGTCGCCGACTTCCAGGCGAAGTACGGCGACAAGGCGGTCAGCTCCGACATCGAGGTCGTCTCCGCCGACCACCAGAACAAGCCGGACATCGCCAACTCCAAGGCACAGGAGCTCTACGACCGCCAGCAGGCCGACGCGATCCTCGACGTGCCGACCTCCTCCGCGGCGCTCGCCGTCGCCGGCGTGGCCAAGGCGAAGAAGAAGCTCTACTTCAACGTCGGCGCCGCCACCACCGAGCTCACCGGCAAGCAGTGCAACAAGTACACGTTCCACTACGCGTACGACACGTACATGCTCGCCAACGGCACCGGGTCGGCGGTCACCCGGGAGGGCGGCAAGAACTGGTACATCGTCTACCCGGACTACGCGTTCGGGCAGGACATGGAGAAATCGTTCAGCACGGCGATCGGCTCGGCCGGCGGCACCGTCGTCGCCAAGGACCCGACGCCGTTCCCGAACGACAACTTCTCCACCTTCCTGCTCAAGGCGCCCGGGCTCAAGCCCAAGCCGGACGTGCTCGGCGCCATGCAGGCCGGCGGCGACCTGGTCAACCTGGTCAAGCAGTACAACGAGTTCAAGCTGCGGGAACAGGGCATCAAGCTGTCGGTCGGCCTCATGTTCATCACCGACATCCACTCGCTGGGCCCGGACGCGTTCGCCGGTACCACCTTCACCGACGCCTGGTACTGGAACTTCGACGACCGAAACCGGCAGTGGGCCGACCGGTTCACCGCCAAGACGCAGACCCGGCCGTCGTTCGCCCACGCGGCGAACTACTCGGCCGCCCTGCAGTACCTGGAGGCGGTGCAGCGGGCCGGCACGGACGCGGCGGACGCCGTCGTCGGGCAGCTGGAGGGCTACAGGTACGACGACGTGTTCGCCCGCAACGCCACCGTCCGGGCCGGCGACCACCGGGTCGTGCACGACGTCTACCTGGCCGAGGTGAAGCCGAAGAGCGAGGTCACCACCGACTGGGACTACGAGAGGATCCTGCGCACCATCCCGGCGGCCGAGGCGTTCCGGCCGGAGTCCGCGGGCGGCTGCACGCTGTGACCAGCTTCCTGCAGCAGTGCTTCAACGGGCTGGTCAGCGGCGGCTTCTACGCGCTGCTGGCGCTGGGCCTGGCCGTCATCTTCGGCATGCTCGGCGTGGTCAACTTCGCACACGGCGCGTTCTTCATGCTCGGCGCGTTCGGCGCCTACCTCGCCCTGGCCGAGCTCGGCATTCCGTTCTGGGCGGCGCTGTTCCTCGTGCCGGCGACGCTGTTCCTGCTCGGCATGCTGCTCGAACGCACCCTGATCCGGCGGCTGACCCCGTTCGATCCGCTCTACAACTTCCTGCTCACCTTCGGGCTGACCCTGGTGCTGCAGGACGCGGTCAAGCGCGAGTACGGCGTGCAGTCCCAGCCGTACCCGCGCCCCGCGGAGCTCTCCGGCTCGATCGACCTGGGCCTGTTCGACTACCCGGCGTACCAGGTGTTCGTGCTCGCCGCCGCGGTCGTGCTGTGCACCCTGGTCTGGCTGGTGCTGACCCGGACCCGGGTCGGCATGGTGGTGCGGGCCGCCACCGAGCGCCCCGAGCTGACGGGCGCGCTCGGCGTCAACGTCGGCCGCTGGGTGACGCCGGTCTTCGCGTTCGGCGTCGCCCTCGCCGGCCTGGCCGGCGTGCTGGCCGCGCCGATGCGGGCGGTCAACCCGCTGATGGGCGCCGACCTGATCATCGCCGTCTTCGCCGTGGTGGTGATCGGCGGCCTCGGCTCGGTGTTCGGCTCCGTGGTGGCCGGCTTCGCGATCGGCGTGGCGCAGTCCCTCGGCAACCTGTACGTGCCGGCGCTGTCCCAGACACTGATCTTCATCATCATGGCCTGCGTGCTGCTGTGGCGGCCGGCGGGGCTGTTCGGACGCGAGGAGGCCCGCACGTGATCCGGCTGCTGCTGCACCACACCGAACCCGCCGGCCGCCGACCGCTGCGCTGGCTGCTGCTGGCCGCCGGGCTGTCGCTCGCCCTCGCGCTGCCCTGGCTGATCTACCCGCCGGTGGCCATGGACATCGTCACCTGGGCGCTGTTCGCGGCGGCGGTGGACCTGCTGCTCGGCTACACGGGCCTGCTCTCCTTCGGCCACGCCGCGTTCTGGGGCACGGCCGCGTACACCTCCGGCCTGATCGCCATACACAGCGGGCTGCCGTTCCCGGTGGCCGTGCTCGGCGGCGCGGCGCTCGCCGCCGCGCTCGCCCTGCCCATCGGCTATCTCTGCGTGCGCAACACGGGCATCTACTTCGCGATGGTCACCCTGGCGTTCGCGCAGATGGTCTACTTCGTGGCCAACCAGTGGCGCGACGTCACCGGCGGCGAGAACGGCCTGCAGGGCATACCGCGCGAGCTCTTCGGCGCGGACCTCAGCGATCCGTTCGTCTTCTACTACGCCGGGCTGCCGATCATCCTCTTCGGACTCTTCTGCCTGTGGCGGATCGTGCACTCGCCGTTCGGCCACGTGCTGGTCGCGATCCGCGACAACCCGGCCCGGGCCCGGGCGATCGGCTATCCGGTCGACCGCTACAAGCTGCTGGCCTTCGTGCTCTCGGCGGCCCTGTCCGGCCTCGCCGGCGGCCTGTTCGCGATCAGCCACGGCTTCGCGTCGCTGCAGGAGGTCTACTGGACCACCTCCGGCAAGGCCGTGATGATGGTCGTGCTCGGCGGCATCGGCACGCTCTGGGGCAGCACCCTGGGCGCCGCCCTGGTCGTGCTCCTCGAGGACTACCTCTCCACCTCCGGCTTCAACGGCATCGGCCTGGTCACCGGCACCGTCTTCGTGCTCGTGGTCCTGCTGTTCCGGCAGGGCCTCTGGGGCGCCGCGCGGCAGCTCGGCGCCGCCGTGTCCCGCGCGGCGCGAAGGCCTGCCGCCGAGCCACCCCCGCCGGCCGGGGACGCGCCGGCCGCACCCGTTCACACCACGTCGACGACTTCGCGCTGAGGGGCATCATGGACACCAGCACTGCCGGCGACAGCCTGGCCGGACGGACCGCCGTCGTCACCGGCGGGGCCGGCGGCATCGGGCGGGCCTGCGCGGAACGGCTGGCGGCGGCCGGCGCCCGGGTCGTCGTCATCGACCGCGACGGCGACGCGGCGGCCCGCGTCGCCGAGAAGATCGGCGGCATCGCCGAGACCGTCGACCTCTCCGACCTGTCCGCGGTGGACCGCATCGACCCGGACGTCGACATCGTGGTCAACAACGCCGGGCTCCAGCATGTCGCGCCGCTGCACGAGTTCCCGCCCGAGACGTTCTCGCTGATCCTGCGGCTCATGCTGGAGGCGCCCTTCCGGCTGGTGCGGCGCAGCCTGCCGCACATGTACGCGCGGGGCTGGGGCCGGATCGTCAACATCTCGTCGGTGCACGGGCTGCGTGCCTCGCCGTTCAAGGCGGCGTACGTCTCGGCCAAGCACGGCCTCGAGGGCCTCTCCAAGGTGATCGCGCTCGAGGGCGCCGAGCACGGGGTGACGTCCAACTGCGTCAACCCCGCGTACGTGCGGACGCCGCTGGTCGAGGCGCAGATCGCCGCGCAGGCGGCCCGGCACGGCCTGGACGAGGAGCAGGTCGTCGAGCAGGTGATGCTGACGCCGGTGGCCATCAAGCGCCTCGTCGAGCCGGCCGAGGTGGCCGACCTGGTCGCGTACCTGTGCTCGCCGCAGGCGTCCTACGTCACCGGCACCTCGGTCGTGATGGACGGCGGATGGACCGCACATTGACCGCGGCGTTCCTCGACCTGCTCCTGCGCGAGGCCGCCGCGGTCGAGTTCGAGCGTCCGCTGCTGGAGGCCCGGGCGCAGGGCCGCCCGCCGGCGGAGCTGGCCGAGCTGGACGAGCTGCGGGCCCTGGCGCTGCAGGTGCGGGCGCTGCTGGAGCGCCGGCGGCGCCGCGAGGCGGAGCTCAGCGCGCTTGTCGACACCGTCGGCGACCTGGCGACCCTGCGCGACCTCGACGCCGTACTGGAGGCGATCGTGCGCCGGGCCCGCGAGCTGCTCGACGCCGACGTCGCCTACATGACCCTCAACGACGAGCAGCGCGGCGACACCTACATGCGGGTGACCTACGGCTCGGTGTCGGCACGCTTCCAGCGGCTCCGGCTGCCGCTCGGCGCCGGCCTGGGCGGCCTGGTCGCGCAGACCGCCGCGCCGTACGTCACCGCCGACTACGCGGCCGACGCGCGCTTCCAGCACACCGCCGAGATCGACGGCGGCGTCACCGAGGAGGGGCTGGTCGCCATCCTGGGCGTGCCGATGCGCCTCGGCAGCCGGGTGCTCGGCGTGCTCTTCGCCGCCAACCGCAGCGCCCGGCCCTTCACCCGCGAGGAGGTGACGCTGCTGGGCTCGCTCGCCGCGCACGCCTCCGTCGCGCTGGACAACACCCGGCTGCTCGGCGAGACCCGGGCGGCGCTCGCCGAGCTGGGCGCGGTCAACACCGTGGTCCGCCGGCACAGCGAGTCGCTGGAGCGGGCCGCGGAGGCGCACGACCGGATGGCCGAGGTGATCCTGCGCGGCGGCGACCTGGACGGCCTCGCCGCCGTCGTCGCCGAGGTGCTCGGCGGCGAGCTGGCCATCCTGGACGCCGACGGGCACTGCCTCGCCGCCGTCGGCGACATCGACGGGGTCGGTTCGCTGGCCGCGGCGGCGGTGGCGGGCCGCGGCCTGGGCCGGGCGACCCGCAACGGCGAGCACTGGCTGCTCGCCGCGGGCGCCGGCAACGAGGCGCTGTGCACCCTCGTGCTGCGCGCGCCGGGCGAGCTGAGCGAGACCGACACCCGCATCCTGGAACGCGCCGGGGTGGTGACCGCGCTGCTGCTGCTCTTCCGGCGAAGCCTCGCGCAGGCCGAGGGCCGGGTGCGCGGCGAGCTGCTGGAGGACCTGCTGAGCCGGCGGGTGGACGACCCGGTGACCGTGCGGCAGCGGGCCCGGCGCCTCGGCGTCGACCTCGACGCCGCGCACGTCCTGGTCGTGGTCTCCTGCCCGGCCCGGCACCGCGAGCGGGCCGCGCAGTGGAGCTCCGCGCACGCGGCGGCCTGCGGCGGGCTCGCCGCGCAGCGCGACGGATACGTGGTCCTGCTGGTCGGCGGCGACCATCCCGGCGAGGCCGCCCGCCGGGTGGTCCGCGAGCTCGGCGCCTACCTCGGCGGGCCGGTCACCGGGGGCGGGACCGGGCCGATCACCGGGATCCGGCCGGTGCCCGCCGCCTTCGCCGAGGCACGCCGCTGTGCCTCGGCGCTGCAGGCGCTGGGCCGCGCCGGCGACGGCGCGAGCGCCGCCGAGCTGGGCTTCGTCGGGCTGCTGGTGGGCGCCGAGCGCGACGTCGGCGCGTTCGTCACCGACACCATAGGCGCGCTGCTCGAGTACGACCGCCGGCGCGGGACGGCCCTGGTGCGGACGCTGGAGTCCTACTTCGACGCCGGCGCCAACGCGGTACGGGCCGCCGAGGTGCTGCACATCCACGTCAACACGGTGACCCAGCGCATCGCCCGCATCGGGCAGGTGCTCGGCGACGGGTGGCAGCAGCCCGAGCGCGGCCTCGAGCTCCGTCTCGCCCTGCGCCTGCACCGGCTCGCCACCCATGACGGGCGCTCCGACAGTGTGGTCGACGGCCATGGTCCGGACGACGAACGCGCCGGAGCATGACGGGATGCTGCCTTCCCTCAGCGCCGCTGCCGTCCTGCTGGCGGCCGTCCTCGTACCCGTACCGCCGTCGCACCCGGCCCCGTGTGCCGGCCGGCCGGCGCCCACCGTCCCGGGCGCCGAACGGCAACAGGCCGCGTGCCTGGACGACCTGACCACCGCCGGCACCGTTGCCGGCGGCCACACCGACACCGCCGACTGGGCCGGGCTGACCCCGGCCGGCGCCCGCAACCCGAGCGGGGTGCCCGGCATCCAGATCGACGGCTACTTCCCGGACACCTCGACCACCAACACCACGCACGGCTGGAACCACGACTCCCAGTTCGTGCTGCGCCTGCCCGACCGCTGGAACGGCGGCCTGGTGGTGGCCGGCTCGCCCGGCGTACGCGAGCAGTACGCCAACGACTTCGCCATCAGCGACTGGGTCCTCGCACGGGGCTACGCCTTCGCCGCCACCGACAAGGGCAACGTCGGCGCCGCCTTCCACCGCGACGGGCGCCGCCCCGGCGACGCGATCGTGGAGTGGAACCACCGGGTCACCCAGCTGACCCGGGCGGCCCGCGCGACGGTCGCGCGACGCTACGGACACGCACCGCTGCGCACCTACGCCGCGGGCCTGTCCAACGGCGGCTACCTCGTGCGGTGGCAGCTGGAGAACCATCCCGAGCTGTACGACGGCGGCGTCGACTGGGAGGGCACGCTCTGGCATCCCGACCGGCCCAACCTGCTCACCTTCCTGCCCCCGGTGCTGCGGGCGTACCCGCAGGACCGGCCCGCCGAGGTCATCGCCGCGGGGTTCGCACCGGGCTCGGAATTCCTCTGGGACTTCCACCACCGCGTCTACTGGGACCTCACCCAGCGGATCTACCGCGAGGAACTCGACCCGGACTACGACGGCCCGGCCGAGGCCGGCACGCCGTTCTGCGCGCCGGGCACCCCCGCCTGCGACGCCGACTACGACTACGCGGCCCGCCCGGCGGCGGTGCGCGCGGCCATCGGCCGGATCGCGCTCACCGGCCGCATCGGGCGGCCGCTGATCACCCTGCACGGCACCCTCGACGCGCTGCTGCCGATCGGCAAGGACTCCGACGTGTACGCGGCGATGGTGCGCGAGCAGCACCGCGACCGGATCTTCCGGTACTACCGGATCGAGGGCGGCAACCACGTCGACGGCCTCTACGACACCTATCCGGACCGGCTGCGGCCGATCCTGCCGTGTTTCCGCGACGCTTTCACCGCGCTGACCGGCTGGGTCGAGCGGTGGCAGGCGCCGGCACCCAGCCGCACGGTCGCCCGCCCGGCGTCGGGCGACCTGGCGAACACCTGCGCGCTCGCCGGCTGAACGGGACCCGCCCGCCCCGCACGCGGCGGGGCGGGCCCGGTTCCGACGCGGACCCCGCCGGGATTCAACGGACCCGGCGGGGTCCGCGGCTCGCGGCGGGCGCTTTCCAGGCCCGGCCTCCGCCGCGCCCCGACGGGTTCTGTCGTACCCGTGCGGTATCAAGGACACGTCTCCCCGGAGATCGTCTCTCCGCGTCCTGAGGAAGTGAGTCCCGCATGCCGACCAAGCGCCCCTCCGCCGGACCGGACGGCACCGACCACGAGGTCGCGCCGGTCGTCGACGCGGCCAAGGCCGCGCGCTTCGACACGGTCGGGGAGTACCGCGAGGCGATCGCCCGGATCCGGCCGGCCGCCGAGGTCTACTACGCCGGCGGCGACCTCGCGATGGACGACGCCACCTACGACGCCCTGCTGGCCCGGGTCGCCGCCACCGAGCGCGCGGAGCCGAGCTGGGCCGAGGCCGGCTCGCCGACCACCGCGGTCGGCGCGGGCATCGCGGGCGGCGACGTCGAGCACAGCACCCCGATGCTCAGCCTCGACAACGTCTTCGACGCCGAGGAGCTGCGGGCCTGGGCGGCGCGCCTCGACCGGGTGCTGGGCCACCCGGTGCACGGCTACACGGTCGAGCCCAAGATCGACGGCATGGCGGTCGCCGCCCGCTACGTCGACGGCCGGCTGCGCCAGCTCGCCACCCGCGGCGACGGCCGGGCCGGCGAGGACGTCACCTCGCAGGCCCGCCTGGTCGCCGGCCTGCCCGCCGCCCTCACGAGCACGGCGACCGTCGAGGTCCGCGGCGAGGTCTTCATGACCGACGCCGACTTCGCCCGCGCCAACGAGCTGCGGGTCGCACACGGCGGCCAGCCCTTCGCCAACCCCCGCAGCGCCGCGGCCGGCACGCTGCGGGCCCAGGACCGCGCCTACGACGCGCCCCTGTCCTTCCTGGCCTACGCGGTGCACGACCTGCCCGGCGGCGAGGGGCTGACCCACTCCGCCGCGATGGCCGCGATCGGCGACCTCGGCGTCGCCACGACCGCGGCCTCGCCGGCGGGCATGCCGCGGTGCGCGACGATCGACGACCTGGTGGCCGCGATCGCGGCGATGGGCGCGGCCCGCGGCACCCTCGGCTTCGACATCGACGGCGCCGTGGTCAAGGCCGACGACCCGGCCGACCGCGACCGGGCCGGCTCGTCCAGCCGGGCGCCGCGCTGGGCGATCGCGCACAAGTTCCCGGCGGACACCCGCACCAGCCGGCTCGCCGCCATCGAGGTGCAGGTCGGGCGCACCGGCGTGATCACCCCGGTCGCGGTGCTGGAGCCGGTGCAGGTGGGCGGGGTGGTCGTCACCTCGGCGACGCTGCACAACTTCGGCGACCTGGTCCGCCGCGACGTCCGCGTCGGCGACACCGTGTTCGTCCGCCGCGCCGGCGAGGTCATCCCGGAGATCACCGGCGCGAAACTCGACGAGCGCCCCGCGGACGCGCAGCCGTTCACCCCGCCCGAGCTCTGCCCGCGCTGCGGCGGCGAGATCGACCGCAGCCAGAAGCGCTGGCGCTGCTTGCAGGGTCGGGCCTGCGGCGCGGGGGAGTCGCTGGCCTACTTCGCGGCCCGCGACTCGATGGACATCGAAGGCCTCGGCGACAAGGTCATCGCCGGCCTGGTGGCGGCGGGCCTGGTCACCGACCCGGCCGACCTCTACGACCTGGACGCCGAGGCGTGCGCGAAACTCGACCGCCTCGGCCGCACCTCGGCCACCAAGCTGGTCGCGAACATCGAGGCCTCCAAGACGCAGCCGCTGTCCCGGGTGCTCACCGGCCTCGGCGTCCGGATGACCGGCCGCTCGATGTCACGCCGCCTCGCCCGGCACTTCGGCTCGATGGCGGCGCTGACGTCGGCGACGGTCGAGGAGCTGCAGCAGGTGGAGGCCGTCGGCCCGGAGCGGGCGGCGACCATCGCGGCCGAGCTGATCGACCTTGCCCCGGTCATCGCCAAGCTCACCGAGCGCGGCGTCAACATGACCGAGCCCGGTGTGCCCGGCCCGGCCGGGCGCACCGCCGCCCCGGCCGGCGCGGAGTCCGCGCCGCTGCCGCTGCGCCGGGAGGACGGAAAGCCGATGACCGTCGTCGTCACCGGCTCGGTGCCGGGCCTGACCCGCAACGAGGGCAACGAGGCGGTCGAGCATCTCGGCGGCAGGTCGTCGGGCTCGGTCTCGGCGCGCACCGACCTGGTGGTGGTCGGCGCGGGCGCCGGGTCGAAGGCCGCGAAGGCCGAGCAGCTCGGCGTCCGCATCATGGCGTCGGAGCGTTTCGCGGAGCTGCTCGCCGCGCACGACGCCGGCGACTCGCCGGCCCTGGCCGACTTCCTGGACTGAGCCGCGGGCGCCGGCCGGATCCGGATTCCCGACCACATCGGCTACTGCCGCGCCGGCGCCTGATTGGGCCGGTATCGTCGCAAATGGGTTCGGCCATCCGGATCGATGCTTCGCCGGAGTGCGCCGCGCGTCCATGCGGGATGCCGCCCGGATCACTACCGCCGGTGGGGGAGACGATGATCGACTTGCCGTTCGAGGATCGAACCGTGATCGAGACCCCGGACCCGGCGTTCCCCATCGTCACGCCTTGAGGGCGGGGGTCGGGGGCCTGCCGGTCCTCACGTCGCTGCGCGGATACCGGGCCGGATGGCTGCGCGGTGACCTGATCGCGGGTCTGACGGTGTGCGCCATCCTGGTGCCGGAGGCGCTGGCGTACGCGACCATCGCCGGAGTGAGCCCGCGTGGCCAGGCCGAGGCGGCCCGGGTCGGCTACGCCCCGCTGCCGGAGGAGCTGCGCGGCAGGGTCGCCGAAGCCGTGACGGAATTGCGCTGAGCGCGCCGCCCGGCCGCGGCCGCCTTAGGGTGGCGGTATGGAATATCGTGCGCTCGGCAGGTCCGGTCTACGTGTCTCCGTGCTCACCATGGGCACCATGACGTTCGGCGGCAAGGGCGACTTCGCCGACGTCGGCTCGACCGATGTGGCGGAGGCCCGCCGCCAGGTCGACCTGTGTCTCGACGCCGGCGTCAATCTGATCGACACCGCCGACGTCTACTCCAGCGGGCTCTCGGAGGAGATCGTCGGCGAGGTCCTCAGGGGCCGCCGCGACGACATCCTCGTCGCGACCAAGGTGCGGATGTCGATGGGGCCGGGGCCCAACGACGCCGGCCTCTCGCGGCATCACATCGTCGCCGGCTGCGAGGCCAGCCTGCGCCGGCTTCAGATGGACCACATCGACCTGTACCAGGTGCACGAGTGGGACGGCCAGACGCCGCTCGAGGAGACCCTCGCGGCCCTCGACTCGCTTGTGCGGGCCGGCAAGGTCCGCTACGTCGGCGCGTCCAACTACGCCGGCTGGCAGCTGATGAAGGCGCTCGGCACCGCCGACCGCTGCGGGCTGCCGGGCTTCATCAGCCAGCAGATCTACTACTCGCTGCAGTCCCGCGACGCCGAGT
The DNA here is from genome assembly GCF_040648555.1 of Actinoplanes sp. NPDC049118. Taxonomy (NCBI): domain Bacteria; kingdom Bacillati; phylum Actinomycetota; class Actinomycetes; order Micromonosporales; family Micromonosporaceae; genus Actinoplanes; species Actinoplanes sp. NPDC049118. Next base: position 73,523 of record NZ_JBEZDY010000030.1, on the reverse strand, counting down.
ACGAGCTGATCCCGGCCGCCGTCGACCAGGGGCTCGGCGTGCTCGTGTGGAGCCCGCTCGCCGGCGGCCTGCTCTCCGGCCGGTACCGGCGCGGCGTGCGCCCGTCCGGCGGTTCGCGCCAGCTCACCGAGTGGAACGAGCCGCCGGTGTACGACCAGGAGCGGCTCTACGACACGGTCGAGGTGCTGGTGTCGATCGGCGCCGACCGGGGCGTCTCGCCGGCCCAGGTGGCCCTCGCGTACCTGCTGGGCCGGCCCGCCGTCACCTCGCTGGTGATCGGGGCGCGCACCGGCGAGCAGCTCGCCGACAACCTGGCCGCGGCCGACCTGAAGCTCTCCGACGAGGAGCGGGCCCGGCTCGACGAGGCGAGCGCGCCGCCGCTGCTGTACCCGTACTGGCACCAGGCCAAGACCGCCCGCGACCGGCTCTCGCCCGCGGACCTGACCCTGCTGGGCCCGCACATCGGGGACTGACCCGCGCCCCGGCCGGCGCGGCGGTACGACCGCACCGTGAAATCATGGCCGCATGCCGAAGCAGGTCGACCATCGGGCGCGGCGCACCCAGATCGCGGACGCGCTCTTCCGGGTCGCCGCGGAGCAGGGCCTTGAGGCGGTCAGCCTGCGGCACGTAGCGGCCGCCGCCGAGGTGTCGACCGGCATGGTGCAGCACTACTTCCGCACCAAGGACGAGATGATGGCCTTCGCCATGGCCGTCGTGCAGGAGCGCCAGCAGGCCCGGATCACCGAGCGGATGGCCCGGCTCGGCGCGGACCCCGGCCCGCGCCCGATGCTGCGCACGCTCCTCACCGGGGTGCTGCCGCTCGACGACGAGAGCCGGGCGTACGGGCGGGTCGCGCTGGCCTTCCTGGCGTACACGGCGGTCCGGGCCGAGGCCGCGGCCCCGCTGCGCGAGCAGACCCGGGAGCTGCTCGGTTTCGTGGCCGGCCTGGTCCGCTCGGGCGGCGCGGCGAAGGATCCGGACGCCGCCGCGGCCGGCCTGCTCGCGGCCATGGAGGGACTCGGCGTCTATCTGCTCGGCGGGCACTTCACGCCGGAGGTGGCGCTGCGGGCGCTCGACGCGCACCTCGACATGATCTTCGACCCGGCATAGTTCCCGACGCTTGTGGATTCGCCACCCGCGAAACGACGCGACGGGTCATGATCAGATCTGGCTTCCCCCAGTGGATAACAGGAGACGACGATGGGGTACGGATCTGTCATGCCCAAGGGCGGCTTCGCCCTTGCCGCGTTCAGCGTCGGCACCGCCGGCACCGGTGTGCCGCTGCCTCTGGTGATCGCGGCGGTCGCGGTGGCTCTGCTCCTCGTCGCCGTCGTCGTCGTGCGCACGACCTTCCGGCGCCGAAAGTCCGTCAGCGATGGCTGACGCCGGCCCGGCGCCGCTGACCGCGAGGTACGTGCGGCGGCGCGCGGTCCTGGGTGCGGCGGTGGTCTTCGCTCTTCTCGTCGTCTGGGCCCTTCATCACGTCATCGTCCTGCGCGGCGCCGCCACCTCGGGCCGGCCGGGGCTGGCATGTCTGTACGTGATTCTCTTCGTATTCCTGGTGTGGCAGCTGTTCTACAGCTATCTGGAGAGGCCGCTGCAGCCGACGCCGGGCCAGCGACGCCGGCTCGACGAGCTGAAGGTGGCGGTCATCGTCCCGTTGTACAACGAGGACCCGCAGATCGTCCGGGACTCCGTCGAGAGCCTTCTCCGGCAGACCAGGAAGCTGCACGCGATCAGCATCACCGACGACGGCTCGCCCCAGTTCGACTACGCCGAGACCCGCCGCTGGTTTCTCCGGGCGACCGCGGCGGCCGGAGTCCGCGGGCACTGGACCCGTCAGAAGAACGCCGGTAAGCGCCACGCGCAGGCGGCCGCGGTCCGGCTGGTGCCGGACGCGGACATCCTCGCGCTGGTGGACAGCGACACGGTGTTGGATCCCAAGGCAACGGAGGAGGGCCTCAAACCCTTCGCCGACCCGCAGATCCAGTCCGTGGCCGCGATGGTCGCCGCCGCGAACGTCAGGCAGAACCTGTTCACCCGCGTCATGGATCTGTGGTACGTCTCGCTGCAGTTCTCGGACCGGTCGGTGATGTCCCGCTTCAGGTCCGTGCTGGTCAACTACGGCGCCCTGGCGTTCTACCGAGCGGAGATCGTGACGGACAACCTCGGCGGATACCTCAGCGAGCGGTTCTTCGGCAGCGAGATGCGCATCAGCGACGACAGCCTGCTGACCCTGTACGCACTCCTGCGCGGGAAGACGGTTCAGCAGATAACCTGCTGGGCGTTCACGTACATGCCGACGAGCTTCCGGCACCACAGGAATCAGCAGATCCGCTGGATGCGCGGCAGCTTCATCCGGTCGTGGTGGCGCTTCCGGTATCTTCCGGTGGCCAGGTTCGCCTTCTGGGGCCATCTGGCGAAGTGGATACAGTACGTCGTCGCCTCGGTGGCGACCGTCGGCGTGTTCCTGACCTACGACCTCACCGACCCGGCGACGATCGTGCTGCTGTTCGTGATCCAGTTCGGAATCTACTACGGCGTCATGTTGCGGTATCTGACCCTGCGGCGAAGCGACGAGACGACCAGGTATCAGATCCGAACCTTCCTCATGGCGCCGATCGCGGTGCTCTGGGCGACGACGTTTCTGCGTGGCTGCCGCATCTGGGCGATGATGACCTGCTGGAACATGGAGTGGGGAACCCGCAGGAAGGTCGAGGTCGTATCCACGGGAGGCGCACGGTAGATGGCGGCAGCACCCGGCAGGCCCGCGCCCGGGGGCGGGAGCCTGGTCAAGGTCTGGTTCCGGTTCGTGCCGCGGGAGGGCTGGCTTCCCTTCGACACCGAGGGGCTGTGGGCGGAGCCGGTCGACGCGGACACGGCCCGGGTGGCGAACGCCCCGTTCCTGCAGGACGGCGTCGCCCAGGGTGACGTCGTGCGCTTCCGGGTCGACGGCGACGGCCTGCGCTGGGCGGTGGGGCGGGTCGAGGCGTCGGGCAACTGCACCGTCCGGGTGCTGCCGGCGCCCCGCGGCCCGCTCGGGCCGAGCGCTGCGGCGGTCCACGAGCGATTCGCCAGCTTCGGCCTGGGCGGCGAGGTCTTCAGCGAGGCGTTGCCGCTGGTGGCGTTCGATGTGCCGGCGGACGCCGACCTGACCGCGATCAAGCGGTTGCTGGAGCGGGGCAGGGCGGACGGCTGGTGGGAGTTCGAGGAGGGCTGCGTCACCGAGGCGTGGCGCAGCGCATAGGCGCGCGACCGGGCGACGCCCGGCCGCGCGCCGGGGTGCTCATCCTGCGGCCGTGCCGTAGCGCAGGACCAGGACGCCGCCGGTGCCGGCCGGCGTCGCGTCGAGCAGCGTGAGCCGTTGCGGGTCGAACGGGCCGCCGACGAGCGGGATGCCGTCCCCGGTGAGCACCGGGTTGAGCTTGACCACGAACTCGTCGATCTCATGCCGGACGGCGGCCGCGAACGTGCCGCCGCCGCAGAGCCAGATGTCCCCGCCGGGCTGCCGCTTGAGCTTGCGCAGGTACGGCACCGGGTCCTCGGCCACCACGGTCACCGCGGGGTCGACGCCCGGGTCCAGCGTCCGGGAGAAGACGTACTGATCCAGGTGCGCGTACGGGCTCGTCACGCCGGCCGCCAGCGCCGGCTCGTAGGTGCCGCGTCCCATGACGACGGTGTCGAAGGCCTGGTTGGGCGCGGTGATGCCGAGCTGTTCCCGTAGTGCGGTGGGAAGGGTCTCCGGGTACCGCTGCGCGATGAACGCCGCCAGGTCGGGGTCCATCGGGCCGAAGAAGTCCCAGCTGCCGTCCGGTGCGGCGATGAAACCGTCGAGGCCGGCGGCCACGTAGTACACGAGCTTTCGCATCTTGACTCCCTTGAACCACTATCGTTGTCGTGGATGAGAGTACATCATCTGTAGTGGTTGATGCGCTAGCATTTCCGCATGGCAAGGAATCCCGAGCGCCGGCGCCTGCTGGCCGACGCGGGGCTGCTGGTGCTCGCCGAGTCGGGCGCCCGCGGCCTCACCCACCGCGCGGTCGACACCGGTGCGGGCGTGCCGATCGGCACCGCCTCCAACTACTTCCGCTCGCGCGATGCGCTGCTCGGCGCGCTGGGCGAACGGATCATGGAGCGGTTCGCGCCCGACGAGGCGGTGCTCGCCGCGCTCGCCCGGCGGGAGCCGAGCCGCGAGCTGTTCGCCGACTATCTGCGGTACATCGTGGAGCGCACCACCGCGCAGCCCGACCTGACGCGGGCGCTCATCGAGCTGCGTCTCGAGGCGGCCCGCCGGCCCGAGCTCGCCGAGATCCTCGGCGGCACGCTGCGCCGCGGCTACCGCGACGACGTTGCCTTCCACGAGACGACGGGGCTGCCGGGCGGGGCGTTCGAGATAGCCCTGCTGCACTACGCCTTGGACGGGCTGCTGCTCGACATGCTGACCACGTCGATCGGCGCGGACCTCACGCCCGACGACGCGGTCGTCGCGTTCGTCGACCGCCTCATCCGCTGACGACCGAACCTCCATCATGCAACCAGTGGTTGCGTGTTAGGGGATGGTCGGCTAGCTTGATGTGCAACCGAACGTTGCATATCGAGGAAGCGTGACGAGCATGGAGTACGGCAGTATCGAACGGGAGATCCACGTCGACGCCGCGCCCGAGGTGGTCTTCGAGGTCGTCAGCAGCCCCGAGCACATCTCGCAGTGGTGGACCGACGACGCCGGGTTCGAGGCGACCCCGGGCGCGGTCGGCGAGCTCGTCTGGGGCGACCGGGCGCAGGTCGTGCCGATGACCGTGGTGGAGGCCGACCCGCCCCGGCGGTTCTCGTTCCGCTGGTGCCATGCCGACGGCGACATCGACTCCGCCGAGTCGCTGCTGGTCACCTTCGAGCTCACCCCGGCGGGCGCGGGCACCAGGATCCGGCTCACCGAGACCGGGTTCCGGGAGATGGGCTGGGAGGCCGCGAAGCTGGAGGAGTGGTACCGCGACCACAGCACCGGCTGGGACACCTTCGTGCCCCGGCTGGGTGAGTACGTCGCGCGGCTGGTGTCGGCACCGTGACCGCCGCCGTCGACGACGACCTGTGGTCCGCGGTGGGGGATCCGACCCGACGGCGGATGCTCGACCTGCTGCTGGCGGACGGCGACGGCACGGCAACCGGCCTCAGCGCGCGGCTGCCGGTGACGCGGCAGGCCATCGCGAAACACCTCGGCGTGCTCGACCGCGCCGGGCTGGTGCATGCCACGCCGGCCGGCCGGGAGCGGCGCTACCGGGTGGACGAGGCGCAGCTCGCCCGCGCGGTCGCGCAGCTGTCCTCGGTGGGTGCGGCGTGGGACGCCCGGCTCCGGCGTATCAAGCGGATCGCCGAGGCCGTGCAGCGCGGAAGGGACCAGCGCGGCGCACCGCGATGAAGTGAAACGGGAATCGACATCGGAGAGAGGTATCGAAAATGGTGGACATCCTGCACAGCGTCGGAATCAGGTCGTCCGTTGACGAGGTCTACACGGCCCTGACCACCACCGAGGGGCTCGCCGGCTGGTGGACGACCGACACCCGAGGGGACGGCGACAACCTGGGCGGCGTGCTCCAGTTCCGGTTCGAGGTCGGCGGGTTCGACATGAAGATCGTCGAGCTCGACTCGGGCAGGCGGGTGCTGTGGGAGGTCGTCGACGGGCCCGAGGAGTGGATCGGGACGCAGGTGGACTGGGAGCTCGGTCAGGCCGGCGAATACGCCAAGGTCCTCTTCAGGCACCGGGGCTGGCGGGAGCCGGTGGAGTTCATGCACCACTGCAGCACCAAGTGGGCGGTCTTCCTGATGAGCCTGAAATCGCTTATCGAGACCGGCAAGGGCGCCCCCGCACCCGACGACGTCAAGATCGACGACTGGAACTGACGATCGCCGGCCTGCACCGGCAGCGGCGACACGTTGCCGGTGCAGGCGGGCGCCGGGCGCGCTAGAAGCGCCGGAACACGGACAGGCCGGGCAGGGCGCGGCCGCGGTAGTCGAACAGCGCCTGGTTCTCCCAGCCGTCACCCGACGAGGGATCGGCCGGATCCCAGCCGGCACCCTCGGCCGCCGTCCACGTCGGCTCCCAGTAGAAGACGCCAAGTGCTTCCGGCACCCCCGCGACCACCGTCAGGATGTCCCGCAGCGCGTCCGCCTGACCGCGGGGAGAGGCGGGGTAGCCGCCTGCCTGCGCCAGCGCGGCGTTGAAGATGTTCGTCTCGTGGTCGTTCTCCGCGGTGGTGAAGCCGTAGGCGGTCTCCGCGACCATGACCGGCCGGCCGTACCGGGCGGCGAGGTTCATCAGGTTGGCCTGCAGCGCACCGAGCGAGCCGTGCCAGTAGACGTAGTGCGACACCGCGATCACGTCGAACGGCACCCCGCGCGACGTCGCCTGGTCGAACCACCACTGGTGCCCGCCGAGGTTGCCGCCCTCGGCGAGGTGCAGCACCACCTTGGTGCCCGGCGACGCCGCGCGCACCGCGTTCGCGCCGGAGGTGAGCAGCGCGGCCAGCCCGTCCCAGTCGTCCCAGCGGCCGTCCGGCCAGAGCAGGCCGCCGTTGATCTCGTTGCCGATCTGGGCCATCGCCGCCGGGGTGCCCTGCGCGCGCAGGTCGCGCAGCACCGCGTAGGTGTGGTCGTACACCGCCCGCGACAGGTCGTCGAAGCTCAGCGCCGCCCAGGCCGCCGGCTTGATCTGCTTGCCGGGGTCGGCCCAGGCGTCCGAGTAGTGGAAGTCGATAAGCAGCCGCTGCCCCGCGCGGTGCGCCCGGCGCGCCTTCTCGAGTACGTCCGCGGGGTTGTCGTAGCCGTCGGCCGGGTCGACCCACACCTTGAGCCGGAGGTAGCCGACGTTGTTCTCCGCCAGCAGCCGGAGCGGGTCTCGGCGCCGGCCGGACGCGTCGCGGTACACCGCGCCGTGGTCCTCGTTCTTCGTCACGTGCGACACGTCCGCGCCGATGACCGCCAGCGGGGTGCCGGGCCGCCCGGCGGACGGCCCGAGCGCGATGTCGTCGAAGTTGGTCCACTGCCCGGCCGCGGCCTCCGAGTGCAGCACGATCGTGCAGCGCCCGCCGGTCACCCGGACCGTCACGGCGAGGCGCACCCACTCGGGACCGGTGCGGGGGATCGTGGCCCGCTCCTCGGCCGCGCCGCAGTCGCGCAGCGACACGTAGGCGTCGCGCTGGTTGCCGTCCGAGCGCACCCGCAGGCTGAGCGTGTGGCTGCCCCGGGACAGGCCGGTGACGGTCTGGGTGGTCTCCACCCGGTACGCGGCGTCGGAGTAATGGGTGAGCCGGTAGGCGCCGGTGTGACCGCCGGCCTCGGTGAAGCTCGCGGCGCGCGAGCCCCGCTCCGACCAGCCGGCGGGTGCCTGTGCGGCGCCCGCCTCGAAGCCGGGGTTGTGCACGTCGCCGGCGGGGGCGGCGTGTGCGGGGGCTGCCGAGGCGAGGAGGGCCACCGCGGCTGCGGCGGCGAGGACAGGGGGTGTGCGAAGCATGGGAGCTCCTATCGGGGGTTCTCTCTCAGGACCCGGACTTCCCCGGCGGGCACCGGGAGGCCGTCGGCCACCCGCTCGCCGGTCAGCAGCTCGACGCCGTTTCCGGGCACTACGGCGTCGGTCTCCCCGTGATTGATGGCGACGACGTACCCGCCGCTGCCGGTGCGGCGCCGGACGACCTCGAGCTGCTCGGGCAGCTCCGGTGCGGCGGGCAGCCCGGCCGCCTCGGCGACGGTGGCCAGCAGCGCCGCGGTACCCGCGGCGTCCAGCCGGGTGGAGACGTAGAAGGCCCGGCCGTGCCGGGTGACGGCGGGCAGGCCGGCGGCCGGGCCGTCCGCATAGGACGCGACGGCCGTCGCGCCCCGCAGCTCCAGACGTTCCGTCCAGGTGTCCGCGACCCGGCCGTCGTCGAGCCGTACGGTCTCGGCCGCCCGCAACGGCTCGAACTCCTCGACGGCGAGGCCGAGCAGGCCGCCGAGCGCGCCGGGGTGCCCGCCGGGGTGCACCGCGTCGTGCGCGTCCACGATCCCGGAGAAGTACGACACGAGCAGCGTCCCGCCCCCGGCGACGTACCGCCGCAGGTTGTCGGCCGCGGCCGGGCTCAGCAGGTAGCTGCTCGGCGCGATCACCAGTGGGTAGGCGTCCAGGCCCGCCTCGGGGTGTGCGAAGTCGACGGTCCGGTGCGCGCGCCAGAGCTGCTCGTAGAACTCCTCCTGCCGGTCCCGGAAGCTCAGCTCCGCCGGGCGCCACGCCAGCTCGAGCGCCCACCAGGACTCCCAGTCCCACAGCAGGGCCACGTCGGCGACGACCCGGCTGTCGCGGAGCTCGCCCAGCTCGCCGAGCGACCCGCCCAGGGCCACGACGTCGCGCCAGGTCCGGGTCGCGGTGCCGCCGTGCGGCAGCATCGCCGAGTGGAACTTCTCCGCGCCGTACCGCGAGGCGCGCCACTGGAAGAACATGACGCCGTCGGCGCCGCGCGCCAGGTGCTGGAAGCTGTTGCGGCGCAGCTCGCCCGTCGTCTTGGCGAGGTTGCGGGGCTGCCAGTTGACCGGGCCGGTGGAGTGCTCCATGAGCAGCCATGGGCGGCCGCGCGCCACCGACCGGGTCAGGTCGGCGCACATGGCCAGCTCGATGTGGTTGTCCGGCCGCTCGGCCTGCAGGTAGTGGTCGTTGGAGACCACGTCGACCTCGCGGCTCCACTTCCAGTAGTCGATGTTCTTGCAGTTGGCCAGCATGAAGTTGGTGGTCACCGGCACGCCGGGGCAGAGGCGGTGCAGGATGTCGCGCTCGCGGCGGAAGTTGGCCAGGTGCGCGTCCGAGGAGAAGCGGAAGAAGTCCAGCTCCTGTGCCGGGTTGACGGTCGTCGGCGCGATGATCGGTGGCTCGATCTCGTCCCAGTCGCCGTACCGCTGGCTCCAGAACGCGGTGCCCCAGGCGTCGTTGAGCTTGCCGAGGTCGCCGTAGGTGTCGCGGAGCCAGTTGCGGAACGCCGCGCCCGAGGCCTCGCAGTAGCAGTGGGCGTTGGCGCCGCCGAACTCGTTGTGCGAGTGCCAGAGCACCAGGGCCGGGTGCCCGGCGTAGCGCCGGGCCAGCTGCTCGGTGATGCCCGCCGAGGCCGCCGCGTACGCGGGTGAGCTGGGGCAGAACGACTGCCGCGCGCCGCCGCCCAGGCGCACGCCCTCGCGGGTGACCGGTGCGGCGTCCGGGTGCCGGCGCAGGAACCAGGGCGGCGGCGCGGCGGTCGGCGTCGCGAGGTCCACCGCGATCCCGGCGGAGTGCAGCAGGTCGAGGCTGCGGTCCAGCCAGCCGAACTCGTACTCGCCGGGCGCGGGCTCGAGCATCGCCCAGGCGAAGATCCCCACGCTGACGAGGTTGACGCCGGCCTCGCGCATCAGCGAGACGTCCTCGGTCCAGACCTCTTCGGGCCACTGCTCAGGGTTGTAGTCCCCGCCGTAGGCGATCCGGTCCATCCGCGGGATGAGCGGCATGTACGGGCTCCAAACTGTGAGCGCTCCCAACTTCGTACCGGCATGATTGCACACCATTTACCTCGCCAGTTGACGAGATCGCGACCTCTTGACACCCCACACCTTGGCGATAAGGCTGTGAGCGCTCACAGTGACCTGGATGAGTCTGAAGAGAGGTACGACGATGAGAGCCAAGTTCGGCGCGAAGCTGCTCGCAGTGGTGCTGGCCGCGGGCCTGAGCGCCGCCTGCACCAGCAGCGATTCCGGTGACGAGGACCAGCCCGCGCAGCCCGGCGGCAAGGTCGAGCTTTCCTTCTGGTCGTGGGCGCCGAACATCGACAAGACCGTCGACGCCTGGAACGCGGCGAACCCCGACATCCACGTGACGCTCAGCAAGCAGGCCGGCGGCGGCGACATCGTCACCAAGCTGCTGACCGCGGCAAAGGCCGGCAACCCGCCGGACCTCGCGCAGGTCGAGTACCAGTCGCTGCCGACCCTGGTCAGCAACGACGTGCTCGCCGACATCGCCAAGGACGCCGAACCGGCCAAGGCGAAGTTCGCCGAGGGCGTCTGGCAGCAGGTCACCCTCGGCACCGAGGCGGTGTACGCGATCCCGCAGGACTCCGGCCCGATGATGCTCTACTACCGCGCCGACCTCTTCGACAAGCTCGGCCTCACCGTGCCGAAGACCTGGGACGAGTTCGCACAGACCGCCCGTACCGTCCGGCAGAAGGACCCGAAGAAGTTCCTGACCACGTTCTCGGCCAACGACCCGGGCTGGTTCACCGGCCTGGCGCAGCAGGCCGGCGCCGCCTGGTGGGGCATCGACGGCGAGTCGTGGAAGGTCAGCGTCAACGACGCCGCCACCAGGAAGGTCGCCGACTACTGGGGCGCGCTGGTCAACGAGGGCGTGATCGACGGCAAGCCGATGTACACCCCCGCCTGGAACAAGGCGCTCAACGACGGCACGCTGATCGCCTGGCCGAGCGCGATCTGGGCGCCCGGCGTCCTGGAGGGCAACGCGCCCGCGACCAAGGGCAGGTGGGCCATGGCGCCGATGCCGCAGTGGGCCGCCGGGGAGAACAGGACCGGCAGCTGGGGAGGCTCGTCCACCGGCGTCACCGCCGCCGGCAGGAACAAGGCCGCCGCGGTGAGGTTCGCGACCTGGATGAACACCGACCCGGCCGCCACCGACCTGCTCATCAAGGAGAGCGCGATCTACCCGGCCGCCCGCGACGCCCAGGCCAGCCCGCTGCTGCATACGCCGCCGGCCTTCTTCGCGCAGCAGAAGGACTTCTACGCCGAGGCCAAGGCGATCGCGGACACCGCGGTCGGCTTCGTCTGGGGCCCGAACGTGAACGTCGCCTACGACACCTACAAGGACGCCTTCGGCAAGGCGATCACCGGTAAGACGCCGTTCTCCGGCGCCGTCGACACCATGCAGTCGGCCACGGTGGCCGACATGCGGAAGAACGGCTTCACGGTCACCGGCTGAGAGGACCCGCAATGTCATCGGCCGTCACCGGCCGGTCGCGGCGAGGTGCGGCATCCCGCCGGGTGCCGTACCTCTTCCTCGCACCGGCCATCGTGCTCTTCACGCTATTCGTGGTGCTGCCCATCGGGTACGCGATCTATCTGAGCCTGCGCAAGGTCAAGGTCAGCGGCCTCGGGCTGGGCCGCAACTCCCGCAAGGAGATCTTCGCCGGGCTGGAGAACTACCGCGACGCCCTGTCCGACCCCGAGCTCTGGAGCAGCGCCGGCCGGGTGCTCGCCTACGGCGCGATCCTGCTGCCGATCATGCTGGGACTCGCGCTGCTCTTCGCGCTGCTGCTGGACCGCCCCCGGGTCGGGCTCGCGCGCTTCTCCCGCCTGGCGATCTTCCTCCCGTACGCGGTGCCGGGCCTGATCGCCAGCATGCTCTGGGGCTTCCTGTACCTGCCCGCGGTGAGCCCCTTCACGAACCTCGCCGAGTGGCTCGGCCTGCCCGCGCCCGACCCGCTGACCGGCGACTCGGTGCTCTTCGCCATCGTCAACATCGCGGTCTGGGGCGGCGTCGGCTTCAACATGATCGTGCTGTTCACCTCGCTGCGGGCCATCCCGGCAGAGATCTACGAGTCCGCACGCCTGGACGGCTGCACCGAGTTCCAGCTCGCCGTCCGGATCAAGATCCCGCTGCTGCTGCCCTCGCTGATCATGACGACCGTCTTCTCGCTGATCGCCACGTTGCAGGTGTTCACCGAGCCGCTGACCGTGCGCTCGCTGACCAACTCCATCTCGTCCACCTGGACCCCGCTCATGAAGATCTACAGCGACGCGTTCGCGCAGAACGACATCTACTCCGCCGCCGCCACCTCGGTGCTGATCGCCGGGGTCACCCTCGTGATCTCCTTCGGCTTCCTGCGCCTGGTGCAGCGGCAGGCCTTCGGTGGGGAGAACCGATGACGACGCTGACCTCCGCCGTACCCGCGCGGTCCGATCTCGATCCCGGCACGCCGCGCCGCCGGGTGCGCACGCGGACCGCCTGGCTGCCCACCGCGGTCCTGCTCATCGGGGCGGTCTACTGCCTGCTCCCGGTGGCCTGGGTGGTCGCGGCCGCCACCAAGAGCGGCTCGTCGCTGTTCACCACGTTCACGTTCGCGCCCGGCGGCGACCTCCTCGGCAACCTGGCCGACCTGTCGACCTACGGCGGCGGCGTCTACTGGCGCTGGCTCGCCAACAGCCTGCTGTACGCCGGCGTCGGCGGCGTCGCCTCGGCGTTCGTCTCCGGGCTGTCCGGCTACACCCTCGCCAAGTTCCGGTTCGCCGGCCGCAACGTCATCTTCAACGTGCTGCTCGCCGGCGTGCTGGTGCCCGGCGTGACCCTGGCGATCCCGCAGTACCTGCTGCTCGCCGAGGTCGGGCTCACCGACACCTACTGGTCGGTGCTGCTGCCGAGCATCATCAGCCCGTACGGGATCTATCTGGCCCGGATCTACGCGGCCGCGGCGGTGCCGGACACGGTGATGGAGGCCGCCCGCACCGACGGCGCCGGTGAGCTGCGCATCTTCGGCCGGGTCGCGCTGCCGATGATGATGCCCGGCCTGGTGACGGTGTTCCTGTTCCAGTTCGTGGCCATCTGGAACAACTTCCTGCTGCCGTTCGTGATGATCTCCTCCGACGGCCGGTTCCCGGTCACCGTCGGCCTGTTCACCCTGCTCAACCAGGGCCAGACCGTGCCGGCCCTGTACAGCGTCGTGATCATCGGGGTGCTGGTGTCGATCCTGCCGCTGATCGCCCTGTTCCTCACCCTGCAACGGTACTGGCGGCTCGACCTGGTGTCCGGGGCGGTGAAGGGCTGATGGGGCCGCCCTGCACCGGGCCGCGGCCGGGCAGGACAATGTCACCGTGACCGAGCCCAGCCGCCTCCGTTCCCGCCCGACCATGGACGACGTCGCCGCGATGGCCGGCGTCTCCCGCGGCACGGTCTCCCGGGTGCTCAACGGCGGCCACAACGTGAGCCGGCAGGCGCTCGCGGCGGTCGAGCGGGCGATCAGCAAGACCGGGTACGTGGTCAACCAGCACGCCCGCAGCCTGGTCACCCAGCGCTCCGGCTCGGTCGCGTTCATCCTCTCCGAGCCGCAGGACAAGCTCTTCGAGGATCCGAACTTCAACAACCTGCTGCGCGGCTGCACCCAGGTGCTGGCGGAGCACGACATCACGCTGCTGCTGACGATGGCCGCCACGGCGCAGGACCGGCAGCGGATCGGCCGCTGGGTCACCGCCGGCCACGTCGACGGCGCGCTGCTGGTCTCCAACCACCTCGGCAGCCCGCTGATCGCCGAGCTGAGGGAGCGCGGGCTGCCGTTCGTCGTCTGCGGCCGCCCGCTGGGCCAGGAACGCGACGTCACCTACGTGGCCTCCGACGACCGAGACGGCGCCCGCCAGATGACCGGCTACCTGCGCTCGACCGGCCGCCGCCGGATCGCCATCATCACCGGCCCGCTGGACACTCCGGGCGGCGTCGACCGCCTGGCCGGCTACCGGGAGATCGTGGGCGCCGGCGACCCGGACCTGGTCGCCACCGGCGACTACACCCAGGCGTCCGGCGAGGCGGCGATGACCCGGCTGCTGAGCCAGGCGCCGGACCTGGACGCGGTCTTCGTCTGCTCCGACCTGATGGCCGCCGGGGCCATCACGGCGCTGCAGCGCGCGGGCCGGCGGGTGCCGGAGGACGTCGCGGTCGGCGGCTTCGACGACAACCGGATCGCGACCACGACCACGCCGCTGCTGACCACCATCCGGCAGCCGTGGGCCCGGCAGAGCGCGGAGATGGTCCGCCTGCTGCTGGCGCACATCGACGGCGCGGAGCACGCCGCGGTCATCCTGCCGACGGAGCTGGTCGTCCGCGACTCCGCCTGAGCACGCCCACGCCGGGCCGAGGCGGCTGCGGCCGGGCCGGGTCGCTTCTAGGCCGGGCCGGGTCGCTTCTAGGCCGGGCCGGGTCGCTTCTAGGCCGGGCCGCGGTCGACGAAGCTGAACGTCGTGTCGGGCGGGGCGTCGCCGGGATGCTCGACGTAGACCTCGGATTTCGCCTCGTACCACTGCACCAGGCCGTGTGCGTCGTTGTAGAGGGTGTAGGTCGGCCGGCCCTTGTCGTCGGTGTCGCCGGTGGCGCTGATCGAGAAGAGCGTGGCCTTGGTCGCGGCGCACTCGGTGGCCACCAGCTCGGCCGAGCCCTCCGGGATCACCTTGACCCCGAGGCAGGGCTGCTCGCCCTCGGTGGGCCGCACCGACTTGATCAGGAAGTCGACGCCCGTCGGGACCAGCACGAACAGGGCGTCCTTGCCGGTGCCGTCCGAGGCGACCACCTCGTCGGGGTACGGCATCGCCAGGTCACGGTCGATCTCCGCGAAGTGGATCAGGGTGCGCCGGGTGCCGGCCAGGATGGCGGCGTTGCCGGTCGGCGCGGGCGCGGGCCCGGCCGAGGCGGCGCTGCTGCCCGGGCCGCCGCCCGCCTGCGGGCTTGGACCACCACTACCACCACTGCCGTCGACGGCCAGCGGGCCTCGGCCGAGGACGGCGACGACGGCCACCGCGGCGATCGCGGCGACGGCGATCGCGGCGCGCCTGACCATCCGGCCGCGCGCCGGTCGGGCCTGAGGCGGGACCGCGGGGTCGTCCGGCACCGGACGCGGCGCCGGCCAGCCGGCCTGTTCGCCCCCGGCCAGCAGCAGGTCGAGCAGCTCGCGCGCCGTCGGCCGGTCGGCCGGATCCTTGGCCAGGGTCCGCGCGACGATCCCGCGCAGCGGAGCCGGCAGGCCGCCCAGCTCCGGCGGCTGGGTCAGGATGCGCATCGCGGTGGCCGGCGCCGAGTCGGCCGCGAACGGTGTCCGCCCGGTGCCGGCGAAGGCGACCACGGCACCCCAGGCGAAGATGTCCGCGGCCGGGCTGACCCGCTGCGCGGGCGCCTCGTCGAAGCGCTCCGGCGCCATGTAGGCGACCGTTCCGACCATCTGATCGGTACGGGTGTGCCGGCTGGTCACCTCCAGCGGTCGCGCGATGCCGAAGTCGATCACCTTGACCCCGCCGAGGGCGAAGAGCACGTTGCCCGGCTTGAGGTCGCGGTGGATGACCCCGGCGCCGTGTATCGCGGTGAGCGCCGTGGCGATGCCCAGCGCCGCGCTGTGCAGGGCGGCGGGGGAGAGGGGACCCTGTTCGCGTACGACGTCGGCCAGGTTCGGCCCCTCGACGTACTCGACCACCAGGTACGGCGGGTCGTGGTCGGGATCGGCGTCGAGCACCTCCGCCGTGCAGAACGGCGGCACCTGGCGGGCCCGGTTCACCTCGCTGCGGAACCGGCCGAGGAACTCCTCGTCGCGGGTGAACTCCGTCCGCACCACCTTGATGGCGACCGGCCGTCCCTGCGCCGAGCGGCCGAGAAAGACCGTGCCCATGCCGCCGGCGCCGAGGCGCCCGGCGATCTCGTAGTCCCCGAGCCGCTCCGGATCCCCGGGACGCAATGGGAGGCTCGACAAGATCGTTCTCCCCACGCTCCACGGCACGCCGAGGGCACAGTATCGCGTGCACGCGGTCCCGGCGAACCCGGTCGCGGCGTGCGGCACGTCCGCACGCCGGGCCGATCCGCGGGGGAGCAATCATGATGGATGCCGGTGTCCGGATCGTGAAGGGACCGCGATGGGACTCGCCGCAGGCTACGACGCCGAACTACGGCGGCACGACAAGGCGCTGCGCCGGGCGGCCGGCGTCCGGCCGCACGACCATGTCCTTGACATCGGATGCGGCGCCGGGCAGACGACCCGGTGGGCCGCGCGGGCGGCCCGGGCGGGCAGCGCGCTCGGCGTCGACGTCTCGGCGCCCGCGATCGGGCGCGCCCGCGAGCTGGCCCGGGAGGAAGGCGTCCGCAACGTCACCTTCGAGCACGCCGACGCGCAGCTCCACCCCTTCGCGCCGGGGCGCTTCGACCTGGCGATCAGCCGGTTCGGCACGATGTTCTTCGACGACGCCGTCGCCGCGTTCGCCAACATCGCCCGGGCGCTGCGACCGGCCGGGCGCCTGGTGATGACGGTCTGGCAGGCCCGCGAGCGCAACGAGTGGGACGCCGCCATCCGTCGATCCCTCGAAGCGGCCGAGGGGCCGGCGGCCGGCGCTGCCGGCGGCCCGGACGCGTTCTCGCTCGCCGACCCGCCGACCGTGCGCGAGACCCTGCGGGCCGCGGGGTTCGCGGGCGTCGAGTTCACCGACGTCCACGAGCCGGTCTACTACGGCCCGGACGTGGCCGCCGCCCTCGACTGGGTCCGCGGCTTCGCCTGCACCGACGCGGTCCTGAGGCGGCTGGATCCCGCCGGAGCGACGCGCGCGGGCGAGCGGCTGCGCCGGATGCTCGCCGCGCATCTGAGCGACGACGGTGTCCGGTTCGACTCCCGCGCCTGGATCGTCACCGCTACCACCACCGAGCCGCACTCCCCTGAATAGGCTGCGATGCATGAGGTTGTTCGTGGCCGCGTACCCGCCGCCCGAGGTCTGCGACGACCTGGCGCGGCGGCTGGAGGGGCTACGGGTCACCGCGGCGGCGAACGGCGGCGTCAACACCCGGCTGGCGCGCCGGGAGACCTGGCACGTCACGCTCGCGTTCCTGGGCGAGGTCGCCGAGGAGCGCGCCCCGAAGGTGCCCGGCGCCCTTCAGCGGGTGGCCGACGGCTGGCGGGCCGCCGGGTCCGGCGCGCCGCGGCTGCGCCTGGCCGGCGGGGGCCGGTTCGGGCGCGGCCGGTTCACCGTGCTGTGGGTGGGGCTGGACGGCGACCGGGAGGCGCTGGCGTCGCTGGCCCGGCGGGTGCGCCGGGAACTCAAGCGGGACCGGCTGCCGCACGACGACCGGAGGTTCAACCCGCACCTGACCGTCGCCCGCCCCGGCGACCGCCTCGACGCCGCCGCGGTGGAGGCGGACCGGGCCGACCTGGCGCAGTACCGGGGCCCGGCGTGGCCGGTCGAGACCATGGTGCTGGTCCGCAGCCATCTCGGCCCCGCGCCCCGGTACGACTACCTCGAAACCTGGCCGCTGGCCTGAGGCGCCGGGGGACGATGCGCGACCGGGGGGCCGGGGCGAGAGTTCACTTCTCGTTTCGTGTCCCGGCACCACCAATCGGGGAGGAAGCGGTGGCGCGGGCCGCGCCGGCGGACGACCATCGCAGGTATGGACGACGCGCCGCCGGACCGGGACGTCGCGATGCCCGCGCCGCTGCAGGGCGGGCGCAGCTCGTTCCCGCCCATCGCCGACTACGCGTTCCTGTCCGACTGCGAGGTGACGTGCCTGGTGGCGCCGAACGGGGCGGTCGAGTGGATGTGCCTGCCCCGGCCGGACTCGCCGAGCGTGTTCAGCACGATGCTGGACCGCAGCGCGGGCGCGTTCCGCCTCGGACCGTACGACGAGATGGTGCCCGCCGCCCGGCGGTACCTGCCGGGCAGCCTGATGCTGGAGACGACCTGGCAGACCCGGACCGGCTGGCTGATCGTGCGGGACGCGCTGTGCATGGGGCCGTGGCACAACCTCACGGAACGCTCCCGGACCCACCGCCGTTCCCCCACGGACTTCGACGCGGAGCACTGCCTGCTGCGTACGGTGCGCTGCGTGAGCGGGTCGGTCGACCTGTCGATGACGTGCGAGCCGGTCTTCGACTACGGCCGCCGGGAGGCGACCTGGCGGTACGAGGGCCCCGGCTACGGGCACGTCGTCGCGGAGTGCCCGGATGGCGAGGTCACCCTGCGCCTCACCACGGACCTGCGGCCGGGCATCGAGGGGCGCGGCCTGAACGCGCGGACCCGGATGGTCGAGGGCGAGACCCACTTCGTGGCGCTCGGCTGGTCCGCGCTGCCGCCGCCGCTCACCCTGGACGACGCGCTCGACCGGATGGGCCGCACCTCCGAGTACTGGCGGCAGTGGATCACCCTCGGCGACTTCCCCGACCACCCGTGGCGCAGCTATCTGCAGCGCAGCGCCCTGACCCTCAAGGGCCTCACGTACGCGCCCACCGGCGCGCTGCTGGCCGCCGCCACCATGGGGCTGCCGGAGACACCGCGGGGCGAGCGGAACTGGGACTACCGGTACGCCTGGGTGCGCGACTCGACGTTCGCGCTGTGGGGCCTGTACACGCTGGGCTTCGACCGGGAGGCCAACGACTTCTTCTACTTCATCCACGACGCGTGCCGCGACGGCCACGAGCTGCAGGTCATGTACCGGGTCGGCGGCGAGCGGGAGATCGAGGAGGAGGCGCTGCCGCACCTGTCCGGCTATGAGGGGGCCTTCCCGGTCCGGGTCGGCAACGCGGCGTACCAGCAGCGGCAGCACGACGTGTGGGGCGCCGTGCTGGACTCGGTCTACCTGCACGCCCGGTCCCGGGAGCAACTGCCGGAGTCGCTGTGGCCGGTGCTCAAACGCCAGGTGGAGCAGGCCGCCGAGCACTGGGAGGAGGCCGACCGCGGCATCTGGGAGGTCCGCGGCGAGCCGCAGCACTTCGTCTCCAGCAAGGTGATGTGCTGGGTGGCGCTCGACCGCGGCGCCCGCCTCGCACGCCTGTACGACGAGCCCGAGTACGCGGAGAAGTGGCAGACCCTCGCCGACCAGATCCACGCCGAGGTGTGCGCCAGGGGCGTCGACGCCCGCGGCGTCTTCGTGCAGCGGTACGGCTCGGACGTCCTGGACGCCTCCCTGCTGCTGCTCCCGCTCATGCGGTTCCTGCCCGCCGACGACGCCCGGATCCGGGCCACCGTGCACGTTATCGCGGACGAGCTGACCGTGGACGGGCTCGTGCTGCGCTACCGGGTGGAGGAGACCGACGACGGGCTCGCCGGCGAGGAGGGCGCGTTCACGATCTGCTCGTTCTGGCTGGTCTCCGCGCTGGTGGAGATCGGCGAGGAGGAGCAGGCCCGCAAGCTGTGCGAGCGCCTGCTGGCGTACGCCAGCCCGCTGGAGCTCTACGCCGAGGAGATCGACACGAACAGCGGGCGGCACCTGGGCAACTTCCCGCAGGCGTTCACCCACCTGGCCCTGATCAACGCGGTCATGCACGTCATCCGGGCCGAGCAGAGCTTGGAACCGGGCCGGTTCAGCCCGGCGAACACGGCGGGGCTCATGCCGCCCGCCCTGGAGCCGCGGGGCGAGCCGTAGCGGCCGGCGCCCGGTGCTACCGCTAAGCCTCCCGGCTCCGGGCCCGAAGAGAAGAGTGTGCCGGTCTTGATCTACCTCCTCGGCAGTGCGGTCGTCATGGTGGCGTACGCGGCGATCGCCGTCGCGATCGCGGTGCCGGTCGCCCGCGCGGGGCAGCTGCGCACGAATCGCCTGGCCACGGCCACCGCCTTGATCTTCTTCAGTTCCGCGGTCGGATACGGCCTCCAGGCGGTGCTGTGGCCCGGTGGCTCCTGGCCCCTGGCGCTCTGGAGCCTGTTCACGGCGTGCGTCGGCGTCTACTACTGGATCCTGCGGCGCAGGAACCGGCTCCTGCTGGGCGGCGGCGCGCTGTACCCGGACCCCGGCAGGCAGCACCTGCTCGACGCGGCCGGCGCCCGCGAACGCGCCGCGAAGGACGTGGCCGAGAGCCACCGCGCCACGCTCGCCGCCGTCGTCGAGCACAGCGAGGAAGCGATCATGGGCACCGCCCTGGACGGGACGCTCACCGCCTGGAACGGCGGCGCCGAGCGCCTCTTCGGGTACACCGCGGACGAGGCCCTGGGCCGCCCGATCTCGATGATCGCCGACGCGCCCCACCGGCGCGATCAGGGCGAGATCCTGGCCCGGCTCGGCAGGGGCGAACGGGTCTGCTACGAGGCCAGGCGGGTGCACAAGGACGGCACGCAGCTCGACGTCTCCGTCAGCGCCACGCCGATCACGGACAGCTACGGCAACATCATCGGGTTCGCGTTCGTCGGCCGCGACATCAAGACCGCGAAGGCCGCGGCGGAACGCCGGCGGCTCATCGAGGAGCGCACCCACCAGGCTCAACGCATGGAGAGCCTCGGCAAGCTCGCCGGAGGCGTCGCACACGACTTCAACAACATCCTCGCCATCATCGTCAACTACACCGCCTTCGCCGCCGAGCAGAGCGCCGGCAATCCCGACGTGCAGGCCGACCTGGAGAACGTGCGGCGGGCGGCGGACCGCGCCATCAGCCTGACCCACCAGCTGCTCGTCTTCACCCGCGGCGACACCATCCAGCCGCACGACATGGACCTCAACGCGTCCATCGACGAGGTGGCGGCCATGCTGCAACGCACCATCGGCGAACACATCCAGTTGGCCACCAGGCGCTCGCCGGTACCGCTGACCATCCACGCCGACCCCGGCCAGATCCAGCAGATCCTGCTCAACCTCAGCCTCAACGCCCGCGACGCGATGCCCGACGGCGGCACCCTGGTGATCGAGGCCGGCCTCGCCGCGCTCGACGAGCACCAGGTGCACACGCAGCCCCCGCTGGGCGCCGGCACGTATGCGCGGCTGCTCGTCTGCGACAACGGCGAGGGCATGGCGCCCGAGGTCGCCCGCCACATCTTCGAGCCGTTCTTCACGACGAAACCGCAGGGCAAGGGGACCGGACTCGGCCTGGCCACCGTCTACGGCGTGGTCACCGAGGCGGGCGGTGGCATCAACGTGTACTCCGAACCGGGTGTCGGCACCACCTTCCGGGTCTACCTCCCGCTGATCAGGACACCGTCCGACAACCACGCGCCGGCGCCGTCGTCGCCGGGGGTCGTGCCCCGCGGCCGGGGCGAGACCGTCCTCGTCGTCGAGGACGAACCCGCGCTGGGACGCATCGTGGCCCGGATCCTCACCGAGGGCGGATACCTGGTCCTGTCGGCGGTGAGCGGCCCGGACGCGCTCGCCCTCGACGCGGAACAGGGCTGCGACATGCTCCTGACCGACGTCATCATGCCCGAGATGTCCGGCCCCCGGCTCGTCGAACTCCTCGAGCAACGCCATTCCGGCCTGCCCGTTCTCTTCATGTCCGGCTACAGCGACGGCCTGCTCGGCAGCCACAACGTCCTCGACCCGGACATCGCGTTCATCGAGAAACCGTTCACCGGCGAAGGCCTGCTGCGCGCGGTCGACGCCGTCCTGCACGCCGCCGCCCCGGACCGCTGCCTGACACCACAGAATCCCGGCCCGGGCTCCTAACGACTCCGTCAGCGCGGCATGCGCTGCGCGGCGAGCGGGACCGGGGCCAGCGGTGCCGCCTGCCAGGCCGCGGCGAACGTGCCGGTCGCCGGGTCAAGGGTCAGGTGCAGCCGGTGCGGGCCCTCGGTGAAGACCAGGTCGACCAGGAGCCGGCCGCCGGACCAGGCGTGCGCGGTGGCCACCGGCCCGACGACGGTCCAGCTGTCCGGCGCGCCGAGCTCGGCGGTCAGCTCCCAGCCGTCGTCGAGCAGGATTTCGCCGGGCCGGAGCCGGACGGTCTTCAGGGTGTCCACCGTGTTCGCCGGGCCGGGCCGGTACGTCGCCTCGGCGAGCTCGCCGGTGCTGCCGTCGCCGGCCGGGCGGTCCAGCTCCGGCGACCCGGCCGGCCACGGCCCGGGCGGGCCGGATCTGGTCAGCGCCGGCAGCAGGTGGGTCCAGGCCTGGTCGAGTACGGCCTGCATGTCCGGGCTCTGCGAGGTGATCGCCACGACCGCGTCGGCCTCCGGCAGGATCAGCATGTACTGCCCGTGGGCGCCGTCGCCGCGGTAGCCGTGCCGGCTGCGCCAGAACTGGAAGCCGTAGCCCCGGCTCCAGTCCGGACTGTCCCGGTCGGTGTCCACGTGTGCGCGGGTCGCCTCGGCGACCCACTCGGCCGGCAGCAGCCGCCGGCCCTGCCAGCTGCCGCCGTCCAGGTAGAGCTGGCCGACCTTGGCGACGGACTCGGTCGTCAGGTGCAACCCGGAGAAGCCCTGATCACGGCCGATCGGGTCGGGCCACCAGCCGTACCGCCCGATGCCGAGCGGCTCGAAGAGCCGGGGGCGCAGGAACTCGGTGAGAGACGCGCCGCTCACCCGCTCGATGATCGCCGAGAGCGCGTTGGTGCAGGGCTGGTTGTAGGCGAAGAAGGTGCCCGGCTCCCGCTGCGGCGGCAGCAGGAGCAGGCCGAGGGTGAGGTCGCCCGCGCCGGCCTGGAACGCCTCGTCGATCGTCTCGTCGGCGTGCCCGCTGGTCATCGACGCGACGTGGCGCACCAGGATCGACCTCGAGCGTGGATCGGTGACCCGGGCGTCGTACTCGGGGAAGTACGACAGCACGGTGGCGTCCAGGTCGACCAGGCCCTCGGTCACCGCGAAACCGAGGGCGGTCGAGGCGAAGGACTTGCTCAGCGAGTAGAGCAGGTGCGGCGCGTCCGGCCGGTAGGGATGCCACCACCGCTCGGCGACCACGTGGCCGTGCCGCAGGACCATCAGGCTGTGCAACTCGACGTCCGGCGTCCGGTCCAGCGCCGTGATGAACGCGTCGATGCCGCTCGCGTCGACGCCCTGCGCGGCCGGCGTGCTCCGGGGAAGACGGGTCATCCCGCAGTTATAGCCGTCCGGCGCGGTCGGCGACGGCCCCCGCTGCGCTGAGGATCACACCGCCGCGGCTGAGATACTCATGTCCGTGCGGCCCCGGCCGATAGGCGGGGCGTGCAGGCGGTACGCGTCGACCGCGCGTGGTCAATCTGGATGGGTCTCGGCACACTGGCGTGCCTCGGCTATCCCTTCCTGCCCTCGGACGGCGGGCAGGCCGTCCTCTCCTGCCTCGTCGGCCTGGCGGCGGTGCTGGTCATGGTCGCGGGCGTGCGGCGCAACCGGCTCGCCGACCCCCGGCCCTGGTACGCCTTCATCGCGAGCCAGATCCTCTCCGTGCTGGGCGACGTCGCGTACGTCGTCGACGCGCAGGTGCTCGGGCGGCAGACCTTCCCGGCCTGGTCGGACGCCTTCTACCTGGCCGCCTTCCCGCCGCTGATCGCCGCCATCTATTCCCTCGCCCGGGGCCGGCGCCGGCGGGAGTGGTCCGGGCTGGTGGACACGGCGATCATCGCCGCCGGGCTGGGGCTGGTCTACTGGATCTTCATCATCGGGCCGATCCTCGACGACGCCGCGACGCCGCTGCTCACCCGGCTGGCCACGGTCGGCTACCCGACCGCCAGCGTGCTGATGATCGCGGTGGTGGCCCGCCTGGTGACCCGGGCCGGCCGGCCGACGCCCAGCGACTGGCTGCTGATCACCGGCAGCGTCCTGACCCTCACCGCCAACGTCATCAACACGCTGGTGCCCGAGGTCCGGGTCCTCGCCGGCGACTTCGTCTACACCGGCTTCCTGTTCGCCTACGTCTACTGGGCCGCGGCGGCCCTGCACCCGTCGGTGGGCGCCGAGCGCCGCGTGGCGGGCAGGGAACGCTTCGGCAGGCGGCGGCTTGCCGTGCTGACCTGCTCGACGCTTGTCGTGCCGGCGATGCTCTTCCTGCAGGGTGCGCGGCCGGGGCAGCCGGTGAGCTGGCTGGCGATCGGCGTCGGCGCGGTCGTGCTCTTCGTGCTCGTGCTCCTGCGGATGGCCGGTTTCGTCTCGCAGGTGCAGGCGCAGGCCGGCCGGCTCGAGATCCTGGCGATGCACGACGAGCTCACCGGGCTGGCCAACCGCCGCCGGTTCGAGTCCCGGGTCCGTGAGGCCCTCGAGGCCGGTTCGCCGCAGGTGGCGATGCTCGACCTGACCGGCTTCAAGGCGGTCAACGACCGGTTCGGCCACACGGTCGGCGACCGGCTCCTCGCCGCCGTCGCCGCGCGCCTCTCGGCCGGCCTGGGCCCGGGCGACCTGGCCGCCCGGATGGGTGGCGACGAGTTCGCGATCCTGGTGCCGGACGCGACGCAGGCCGAGGGCGACGAGATGGTCGCCCGGATCTGCGCCGCGCTGAGCGTCCCGATCCAGGCGGGCGGGCACGAGCTGCTCATCGGCGCGAGCGTCGGCGTCGCGGGCGCCGACGGTACGGACGACGCGGTCGAACTGCTGCGCCGCGCGGACGTCGCGATGTACGCGGCCAAGGCCGACGGCGACGCCCGGCGCCGCTACGCACCGGGCCTCGACGACGAGGCGGGCGAGGAGGCCCGGCTCGGCGCCGCCATGCGGATCGCGCTGGACACGGGCCAGTTCCGGCTCGTCTACCAGCCGATCGTCTCGCTGCCCGACGGCCGCCGGGTCTCGGTCGAGGCGCTGATCCGCTGGGATCACCCGGAGCGCGGCCTGGTCAGCCCGGCCGATTTCATCCCGGTCGCGGAGCAGAACGGGCTCATCGTCGAGCTCGGCGCCTGGGTCCTGCGTACCGCGTGCGTGCAGGCCGTCGCCTGGCGCGCCACCCTCGGCGACCGCGCGCCCGAGCGGATGAGCGTGAACGTCTCCGCCCGTCAGCTGGCCGAGCCGGGCTTCCCGGAGCTCGTCGCCTCGGTGCTGGCCCGGACCGGGCTGGAGGCGCAGCGCCTGGTCCTCGAGGTCACCGAGACCGCCGTCTTCGGCGGCGGTCAGGCCGTGCAGGCGGTCAAGGACCTGCGGGCGCTCGGCGTCCGGATCGCGCTCGACGACTTCGGCACCGGGCACTCCTCGCTGGGCCTGCTGCAGACCGTGCCCGTCGACGTGCTCAAGGTGGACAAGTCGTTCGTGGACGACATCACACTGGCCGGCCGGGAGGCCGTCATCGCCACCGCCCTGATCCAGGTCTCGCACGGCCTGGGCCTGACGGCGGTCGCCGAGGGCGTGGAGACCGCCGAGCAGGCCGTCGAGCTGCACCGCCTCGGCTACCGGCTCGCGCAGGGATACCACTTCGGCAAACCGGTTGCCGAGCCGGACTTCCTCGGCCTGCCGACCGCCGTCGTGGTCGAGGTGTAGCCGGGCGGGCCGGGCGTCGGTCATCATCGGCAGGTCCGGGGCCTGACGCCCGGTGCGCCGACGACGAGAGGACCCTCCCGTGCCCGACGTTCGGTCAAACGGCATCCAGCTGCGCTACGAGACGCTCGGCGATCACCACGCCCCGGCGTTACTGCTGATCATGGGCCTCGGCGCCCAGCTGATCGACTGGCCGCAGGAGTTCTGCGAGCAGCTCGCGGGGCGCGGCCTGCGGGTGATCCGCTTCGACAACCGCGACGCCGGCCTGTCGACCACCCTGACGCGGTTGGGCGTGCCCGACGTGCGGGGGATCCTGGGCGGTGACCGGACGACGGTGCCGTACCTGCTCGCCGACCTCGCCGCCGACACCGCGGGCCTGCTGGACTCCCTCGGGATCGAGCGGGCGCACGTGACCGGGCTGTCGCTGGGCGGAATGATCGCCCAGCAGCTGACCATCGACCACCCGGACCGGGTGGCCAGCCTCTGCTCGATCATGTCGACGACCGGCGACCGCGCGGTCGGCCACCCGACGCCCGCGGCCGCGGCCCTGCTGGGCACGCCGCCGGCGGCAAGCCGGGAGGCGGCCATCGCGAACTCGATCGCCTCGTCGCGGATCATCGGCTCACCCGGCTTCCCGGCCACGGAGGAGGAGCTGCTGCTTCGGGCGAGCGCGAAGTACGACCGCGCCTACAACCCGCTGGGCACCCTGCGGCAGTACGCCGCGGCGCTCGGCTCGTCCGACCGCACGGCGGCCCTGCGCGGCGTCACCGCGCCGACCGTCGTCATCCACGGCGAGGACGATCCGCTCATCGGGGTCAGCGGTGGCCGGGCGACGGCGGACGCCGTGCCGGGCGCGGAGCTGCTGGTCATCCCGGGCATGGGCCACGACCTGCCGCGGGCCGTGTGGCCGCGGATCGTCGACGCCATCGTCCGCAATACCGAGCGCGCCGTCGCCCGGTAGGAATACCCGGGCCGCCGGGCCGGTGCCGACATTTGTCGCGCGGCGATCGCTCAACGTTCGTTCAGATTGCGTCCGCGCGGCGTGCACGCGCAGTTCGGCTCCGGCCCGGCGGTTCTGTAAATGGCGTGTCTCCGGAGCATGAAATTGAAACGCAAAGGCATCCGTGGCGCGTGGTCTGCGGCATTTGTGTGGGCCGTTCACACATTCCGTAATGGCATGATCGCGTCGCGTCCCCGGGGTCGTTCACGGAGGTCGTTCATGTGAACGCCGGGCCGCCGCGGTGGTATCGCACTGGGTGTGCCCGACGTCTCATTCCCCACTCGCCCGTTCGGTCGACACGTGTAGTACCTTCGGTCTGCGAAGATCACCGGACGTCCGGCGAGGCTGTGACAAAGGCTTGAACCGGCCATAACCGAGCGAATCCCGCAATGTCAGAATGGGCCTCGACATTGGTACGGTGATCGTCCGATTGCCGGGCCATAAATTAAGTTCGTGTTTCCGGCTCCGCGATTTTCGATAACGGATCCCGGATCGATGTAAAAATCCGCGGGCCGACTTGAAATCGCCTGGGTATTACGGGCTATTGTTTGCCCGCTGGTGGGGGTGGGGCCCACCTCATTCGGAAAGGCAAACGGCTTTGGCTGCCGCCGTCATGATTCTGGTTTCGTTGGTGCTCGCGGGATTCGCCGCGGTCACGCTGTGGTGGACGATGCATGCCTGGCGCACGCCGGAGACGCTGGCGTCGACCCGCTTCGCGGCGCCGGACGGGGCGCACCGGCTGACGTTCTCGCTGCTCGTGCCCGCCCGGCACGAGCAGGCGGTGCTGGAGCACACCGTCGAGCGCCTGCTCGAGTCGTCGCACGAGGGCTTCGAGATCATCATCATCGTGGGTCACGACGACCCGGAGACCGCCGAGGTGGCGCACCGGGTGGCGGCCGCCGCGCCCGGTCGGATCCTGGTGGTGACCGACACCAGCCGGCACAAGAACAAGCCGCGCGCGCTCAACGCCGCGCTGCCGTACTGCCGCGGCGACGTGGTCGGGGTCTTCGACGCCGAGGACCAGGTGGACCCGTCGTTGCTGGAGCATGTGGACCATGCCTTCCGGTCCACCGGCGCCGACGTGGTGCAGGGCGGCGTGCAGCTCATCAACTTCCACTCCAGCTGGTACAGCCTGCACAACTGCCTGGAGTACTTCTTCTGGTTCCGCAGCCGGCTGCACCTGCACGCCGCCAAGGGGTTCATCCCGCTCGGCGGCAACACCGTCTTCGTCCGCACCGACGTGCTGCGCTCCGCGAACGGCTGGGACGGGACCTGCCTCGCCGAGGACTGCGACCTGGGCGTGCGGTTGTCCAGCCGGGGTGCCAAGGTGGTCGTCGCGTACGACTCGGCGATCGTCACCCGGGAGGAGACGCCCGGCACGCTGAAGTCGCTGCTCAAGCAGCGGACCCGGTGGAACCAGGGCTTCCTGCAGGTCTACCGCAAGGGCGAATGGCGCCGGCTGCCGGGCTTCGGCCAGCGCATGCTCGCCCGCTACACCCTCACCCAGCCGTTCCTGCAGGCCTTCTCCGGCATCGTGATCCCGGTCGGCATCGCGATCGCGATCTGGGCCGAGCTTCCGGTCTTCGTCGCCCTGATCACCTTCGTGCCGGTCATCCCGATGGCGGCCAACCTGGTCTTCCAGACGGTCGGCCTGCGCGACTTCGGCAAGCAGTACGGCATGCGCATCCGCTGGCACCACTACGCCCGCCTGATCATCGGCGCCTTCCCGTACGCGCTGGTGCTGGCCGCGGCGGCGCTGCGCGCGGTCTGGCGCGAGTACACCGGCCGGCGCGACTGGGAGCTGACCGCACACACCGGGGCGCACCTGAACCAGGCGCCCGCCGCCAAGGCCCCGGTCAAGGTCGAGAGTGGAGTCGCGGCATGAGCCTGATTGCTGAAGCGCCCACCGAGGTCATCACCCTTCCCTCCGTACCCGAGGAGCGGCCCGAGCCGGCGCACCGGCGCGGGTCGCGGATGGACCTGTACCTCGCCGGCGGCCTGACCGCCGTGGTGCTGCTCGTCCTGGCCTGGAACATCACCGGCTTCCCGACCGCGACGGACGACGAGGGCACCTACCTCGCGCAGGCCTGGGCGGTCGGGCACGGTCACGGCCTGGCCCACTACACCTACTGGTACGACCACCCGCCGCTCGCCTGGATCCAGCTCGCCGGCCTCGCCTGGCTACCGGCCGCGCTCGCGCCGGACCTGCTCGCGGTCGCCGCCGGCCGCCTCGCGATGCTGCCGGTCGTGGCGGTCAGCCTGCTGCTGGTCTACCTGATCGGCCGGCGGCTGAACTTCTCCCGCTGGGCCGCGGCCCTGGCGCTGCTGACCTTCGGCCTGTCGCCGCTGGCGGTCACCATGAACCGGCAGATCTACCTGGACACCTTCGCGGTGGCGTGGATGCTCGGCGCCCTGGCGCTCGCGCTGTCGCCGCGCAAGCATCTGTGGCACTACGCCGCCGCCGGCGCCGCGACCGCCGTCTCGGTGCTGTCCAAGGAGACGATGCTCATCACCGTTCCGGCCGTACTGGTGGCGATGTGGCAGAACGCCGCGAGGACATCCACCCGGCCGTGGGCGTTCGGCGGCTACGTCAGCGGCATGGTGCTGGTCGGCGTCTTCTACCCGCTCTACGCGCTGCTGCGCGGCGAGCTGTTCCCCGGACCCGGGCACGTGTCGCTCATCGGGGCGTGGCAGTTCCAGCTCATGTCGCGCTCCGGCTCGGGCACCGTCTTCGACGAGGGCTCCGGCTCGCACTCGCTGATCACCGCGTGGCTCTACTACGACACGGTGATCCTGGCGGCGGGCCTGGCCGCCACCGTGCTGGCGCTGGCCGTGCGCAGGTTGCGCGCGCCGGCGATCGCCGCGACGATCCTCGCGCTCGTCGCGCTGCGGCCCGGCGGCTACCTGCCCGCCATGTACGTCGTGCAGGTCCTGCCGTTCTTCGCCATCCTCATCGCGGGCGTCGTGGAGGAGGGCACGATCCGGCTCCGGCCGGGGCGGTCCTGGTGGCGCTGGACGATCCTCGCGGTGGCCGCGGCGACGGCGCTGACCCTGGTGCTGCCCCGCTGGTACGTCGGCGACCGCCGCGCGCTGACCACGAACGACAACGCTCAGTACGTGGCCGCGGCGGATTATCTGCGCACGCGGGTGCCGGACCGCACGGAGGCCACGATCGTCCTCGACGACGTGCTCTGGCTCGACGCCGTCAACGCCGGCTACCGGCGGGAGAACGTCATCTGGTTCTACAAGCTGGACCTCGACACGGCGGTCTCCGCCCGGCTGCCGGCCGGCTGGCGCGACGTCGACTACATCGTCTCCACGCCGGCCCTGCGCCAGGATCCCGGCTCCCTGCCGATGGTGACCAAGCTGCTGACGAACTCCACGGCGATCGCGTCGTTCGGCCCGCAGGACGGCCGCATCGAGATCCGCCGAATCGACAAGGAGAAGCCGTGACCCTCACCGCCGACGACCGCCCGGAGACCGGATTCCGGGCGACCCTGACCGGCGCGATCGGCGAGCTGCAGGTGGCGACGGCGCTGCGGCAGACCATCGTCATCCCGACCTTCAACGAGCGCGAGAACATCGAGACGCTGCTGCGGCGGCTGGTGTCGGCGCTGCCGGAGAGCGACTCGGAGATCGTCTTCGTCGACGACAGCACCGACGACACCCCGGACGTGATCCGCCGCGCGGCGCGGACCTGCCCGATCCCGATCACCGTGCACCACCGCGAGCGCGGCATCGGCGGGCTCGGCGGCGCGGTGGTCGAGGGCATGCGGCTGGCCCGGGGCGCCTGGATCGTGGTGCTGGACGCCGATCTGCAGCATCCGCCGGAGATCGTGCCGGACCTGATCGCGGCCGGCATGCGCGACGGCGCGGACCTGGTCGTCGGCACCCGGTACGCGGGCGGCGGCAGCACCGACGGGCTCACCGGCGGCTACCGCCGGATCGTCTCCGGTGGCTCGACCCTCGCCACCAAGATGATCTTCCGGAACTCGCTGTTGCAGGTGAGCGACCCGATGAGCGGGCTATTCGCGGTACGCGCCAGCTCGCTCGAGGTCGAGGAGCTGCGCCCGCTGGGCTACAAGGTGCTGCTCGAGCTCGTCGTGCGCAACCGGCCCGGCCGCATCGTCGAGGTGCCGTACACGTTCCAGCAGCGCCATGCCGGCGAGTCCAAGTCGACGATGGCCGAGGGCGTCCGGTTCCTCAAGCACCTCGCGATCCTGCGCTTCGGCGCGGAACGCACCCGGATGCTCGCCTTCGCCCTCATCGGCGTCTCCGGCCTGCTGCCCAACCAGCTCGCCCTGTGGTTCCTCGCGCACGTCGCCGGCGTGCACTACCTGCCGGCCGCGGTGGTGGCGAACCTGATCGCGGTCGGGTGGAACTTCGCCCTGACCGACACGCTGCTCTACCGCAACCGCCGGCACCGCAGCCTGGGCGGCCGGATGGGCCACTTCTTCGTGATGGGCAACGCGGATCTGCTGCTGCGGATCCCGCTGCTGGCCCTGCTGGTCGGCGGCGCGCACGTCGGCGTGCTGGCCGCCAACCTGATCACGCTCCTGGCCTCCTTCGTCGTGCGGTTCCTCATCCTCGACAGGGTCACCTACCGGGCCAGGCCCAAGACCGCCGCTTTGGAGAACGCGTGAACCGTCGTACCCTTCCGCTGTTCAGCCGGCGCGACCGGATCCGCGTGGCCCAGGTCGTCATCCTGACCCTGCTGCTCGTGCTGGCCGTGCCGGGCCGCTCCTTCGCGGGCGCCAACCTGCTCAGCAACCCCGGCCTCGAGGTGCTCGCCGCCGACGGCTTCCCGGTCTGCTGGGAGCGGTCCGGCTGGGGCGACAGCACGCACACCTTCGAGGTGACACACACGGCGCCGCACGGCGGCACCAACGCGATGAAGGTCACCGTCGACGCGATCAGCAGCGGCGACCGCAAGGCGCTGATGCTGGAGAACCCGTCGTGCGCGCCGAACGTGGCGCCGGGCCACCAGTACGACGTCTCGGTCTGGTACAAGACCACGACCCCGAACACCGTCATGACGATGTTCCGGCACGACGTCGCGCAGGGCTGGGTCTACTGGACCGACCTCGCGACGCTCACCACCTCGGCCGCGTGGAAGCGGCAGACGGTACGCACGCCGCCGGTGCCCGCGAACACCGACCAGATCGTCTGGGGCGTCACCATCTACGGCGCCGGCACGCTGCAGACCGACGACTACTCGATGGTCGACGCGACGCAGGCCGCGCCCGGCACGTCGTGCAGCGCCGGCCCCGCGTGCACCGCCGGCGCCTGGCAGGTCATGCCGTTCGACTCGCCGGTCCGCGGCATCCACGCCGTCGTGCTCAAGAACGGCAACGTGCTGCTCGTCGCCGGCTCCGGCAACGACCCGGCGGCGTTCACCGCCGGCACGTTCAAGACCGCGGTCTACTCACCGCGAACCGGGACGTTCGCCGACGTGCCGACCCCGGCCGACCTGTTCTGCGCCGGGCACGTCCAGCTCGCCGACGGGCGGGTGCTCATCATGGGCGGCAACAAGGACTATCCGGCGGCCGACGGCAGCCACGGCTACAAGGGCCTGAAGGACTCGTTCGTCTTCGACCCGGACACGATGGCGTACACGAGGGTCAACGACATGTCCGGCGGATCCTGGTATCCCTCGGCGACGGTCATGGGCAACGGCGACGTCATCTCGCTCGGCGGCCTGGGGGAGGACTCCTCCGGTACGGTCGCGACGCAGTACTTCGACAGCAGCGAGCAGCGCTGGCTGTCGCTCAACGAGGCCAACCAGAGCTGGAGCTTCTGGGGCCTGTACCCGTCGATGATCCTCATGCAGGACGGCCGGCTCTTCTACTCCGGCAGCCACGTCTTCGGCAACGGCCTGCCCGGCACGGGCGCGTCCATCTACGACTACGGCGCCAACACCATCACCCCCGTTTCCGGTCTGCGCAACAAGGACGAGCGCGACCAGTCGATGAGCGTGCTGCTGCCGCCGGCACAGGACCAGCGGGTGCTGACCGTCGGCGGCGGCAACATCGACAGCAACCCGGACGCCAACCGGCTCACCGACCTGATCGACCTCAAGCAGGCCGACCCGGTATACCGGCCCGGCCCACCGCTGCCGACCGGCACGCTGACCGGCGGCGTTCCGCAGACGGCCGCGCAGGGCAAGATGTACGTCTCCGCGGTCCTGCTGCCCGACGGCAAGGTCTTCGAGACCGGCGGCGGCCTGCACAACCGGGCCGACCCGGTGTACGAGGCGTCGATGTTCGACCCGGCCACCGACACGTTCATCCCGGGCATGGCGACCGACCCGGTGCCGCGCACCTACCACTCGTCGGCGTTCCTGCTGCCGGACGGGCGGGTGATGTCCGTCGGAGACAACCCCGGCAACGGCTCGTTCGACATGCGGATCTCGGTCTACTCGCCGCCGTACCTGTTCAAGGGCGGCCGGCCGCAGATCCTGAGCGTGGCCGGCGACCAGTGGGCGTACGGCACCAGCAAGCAGATCACCGTGGACGGCCCGATCCTCAAGGCCTCGCTGATCCGCCCGGAGGCCGTCACCCACTCCAGCGATCCGAACCAGCGCTACGTCGACCTGCCGATGACGGTCAACGGCAACACGATCGGGCTGAACCTGACGAGCAACCCCAACCTGGCCCCGCCCGGCTGGTACATGCTCTACGTGGTCGGCACCAACGGCGTACCGTCGGTCGCGCAATGGGTCCAGGTCAAGTGACGCCGAAGCGCCGCGCCTGGTCGATACTGGGCGCGGCCGGGGTCCTGGCGGCCGGGGTCTGGCTCCTGGCGGCGCCGGGCGGGGACGACGCCGCCCCGGCGGGCGCGGCGGCGCCCCGGCCGACCGACAGCACCTGGCCGTTGTCCGGCACCCCGGCGGCGGCGCCGGCGACGTCGGCCGCCACCGCCGTTCCGTCGTCGCCGCCGGCGCCGGCGCCGCCCGCCCCGGCACCCGGCGCCGCCGCCGAGCCGTTCGTGCAGAGCTTCGCCGGACAGCCCGGGGTACGCCCGCAGCGCCCGCTGCCGTCGCCGACGGTCACCCACCACGTGCGGCCCAACGTCGACGGCTGCGACCACAACTACGGCACGATCACCCAGTGCGTGCCGTGGAGGTTCCCGCCCGGCACGGCGGACAGGTGCGCGTGGCTCGCCGCGCACGGCTTCAAGGAACTCCGTGTCGCCGGCGTGGACCGTCAGAAACTCGACAGCGACGGCAACGGCATCGCCTGCGACGACTGATCGGCACGTCAGTCCACGTAGGGGCCGTTACCCCGAGACGCCGGGCACACGACCGGGGGACGATTCAGGGCGGAAACACCAGGACGCCCTTGCGCGGCGGCCTCATCCTCGAGATAGAACCGTCCCGAGGAGTTGCGCGATGCGAAGTGTCGACATCATCATGGCCGCCCGCGCGGAGGCCCTGTTCACCAGCGATCTGCCCACCGGCTCCCGGCCGGACCCGGCGGACACCGAGCGCGCGATCCGGGACGCCGTACACACCTACGGCGGGATCCGCGGCTGCGCCGCACAGATGGCGTACGGCTACGGCGACAACCCCGAGGCCGCCGCGCACCGCATGCGGTGGGCCCGGAGCGTGGTCGCCGCCAACTATCCGAGACGCCGGCCCACACCGTCGCTCGGGTCCCGCCGTTCCGGATCCGGGTCCTACGCGGTCCGCAGGCCGCCCGTCGTCCTGGGCGTCGCGCCCACGGCCAAGGTCGCGTAGCCCGCCCGGATCGCCCCGGTCGCGGTCCCGCGATCGGCCGCGCGGCGGCCACCGGGCCCCCGGGTATCGATCGCAGGCGATATGGTCGGCCGATGCGATCCGTCCGAAGTGTGGCGCACACCCTCGCCGCCATCACCACCGCCGTCCTCACGGTCCTGGCGACTGCCGCGGTGGCACAGGCCGCCCCGGTCGCCGGCGGCACCGAACCGGTACACGACTACGGTCAGGCCATCCGCGAGCAGGTCTGGGTGCAGACCCAGGTCGACAGCGACGCCGACGGCAGGCCCGACCGGGTGGCCGTCCGCGTCATCCGGCCCCGCACCGACGCCAAGGTTCCGGTGATCTTCCAGGCCAGCCCCTACTACGCCGGTCTCAACGACGTACCGAATCACGACGACATCGACCGCGACGGGGCCGCCGCCCGGCGCGGCGTGGCGCCCGGCGCCGACCGCGCGGCCGAGTCCATCGTCTTCGCCGGCTACCTCGACAACTACTTCGTGCCGCGCGGCTACGCGGTGGTCTTCGCCGACAGCCTCGGCAGCGGCGGCTCGGACGGCTGCCCCACCTCGGGCGGGCGCAACGAGACCCTCGGCATGAAGGCGGTCGTCGACTGGTTCAACGGCCGCGCGCCGGGCTTCGACGCCGCGGGCGCACCGGTGCGGGCCGACTGGTCGACCGGGCGCACCGGCATGATCGGCGTCTCCTACAACGGCACCCTGCCGAACGCGGTCGCCGCGACGGGCGTGCCCGGGCTGGAGACGATCGTGCCGATCGCCGCGATCTCGAGCTGGTACGACTACTACAGGGCGAACGGCGGGGTCGTGGCGCCCGGCGGCTTCCAGGGCGAGGACACCGACGTGCTCGCCAAGGCGGTGCTGACCCGCGCGAATCCGGAGGTCTGCGCCGGCGTGATGGCGGCGATCGAGCGCGACCAGGACCGGGTCACCGGCGACTACAGCCGCTTCTGGGCCGAGCGCGACTACGTGCGCGACGTGGACAAGGTCCGCGCCAGCGTGCTGCTGGTGCACGGCCTGCACGACGACAACGTCCGGACCCTGCAGGCCGGACAGTGGTGGGACGCGCTGGCCGCCCGCCACGTGCCCCGCAAGATCTGGCTGCACCAGGCCGGGCACACCGACCCGTTCAACGTACGCCGCGCCGAGTGGCTGAGCACGCTGCACCGCTGGTTCGACAAGTGGCTCTACAAGATCGACACCGGCATCATGCGCGAGCCGATGGCGGACGTCGAGGTCGCGCCGAACGTGTGGCGCACCTCCCGCACCTGGCCGGTGCCGGGCGCCCGGCCGACCGCGATGTTCCTGGGGGAGTCCGGCCTGGCGACGCGGCCGTCGCCGCACGCGGATCGGCAGTCCTTCGTGGATGACCCGGCGCAGACCGCCGCGGAGCTCGCCGACGACGAGGCGAGCGCCGATCCGAACCGGCTGGCGTACCTCTCCGAGCCGCTGACCCGCGAGACCCGGCTGTCCGGCACGCCGAGGGTGACCGTCCGGGCCGACCTGGACGGCAGGTCGCCGTACCTCACCGCGCTGCTTGTCGACTACGGCGTCGCGGACCGCTACGCCGCGCTGCGGTCGCTCACGGTGCAGGACTGCGTCGGCCCCGGCATTCCCGGCGACCCGGGATGCTTCAACCGCCGGGAGTACGTGACCACGCGGACGCCCTCCGAGATCGTCACCCGCGGCTGGCTCGACGTGCGCAACCGGCTCTCCGCCTCGCACAGCACGCCCGTGCGGGCCGGGAAGGCGTACACCTTCACCTGGGACCTGCAGACCGAGGACCACGTGTTCCCGGCGGGTCACCGGATCGGCCTGGTGCTCATCGCCACCGACCGCGACCACACCCTGAGGTACCCGGCCGGCACTGAGGTCGGCGTGCGGCCGGGCGTCTCCCGGGTGGTCCTTCCGCTGGCGGACTGAGCCCGCGACCCGGATCGTCGCGACGCCCCGTCCCGGGCGTCGCAACGATCCGGGTCGATCTTTTCGCGCCGCCGTCGAACCGTCCGGGCCCCCGCTGCGTGAACACTTCCGAGACGTCTCGCACCACGCACACGAAGTGCACCGGATCGACGAGGACGGCGGGGACTGTCATGACCGAGCGCACCGAGCGCAGCGAGGGCCACGAGGGCATGACAAGGGAGGCACAGTCATGACCAACGCAATGGACCAGGAGCTCTACCGGGACGCCCGGACCGCGGGTAAGTCCTGGTGGGAGCGCCAAGGCGACTTGATCATGCGCCGCCCGTTCAACGAGTGGACCTTCACGCACATGAACCGGCTGCTGCCGACCGAGCGGGTGTCGCGGGGCGATTTCCGGTTTCCGCTCGCGGGCCGGTCGCGTCCCCTCGAGCTGACCTACCGGTTCGACGGCCGCGAGTACAGCCTGTCCGATCTGCACCGCCGGACGTTCACCACGGCGTTCGTCGTGCTGCACCGCGGCGAGCTCGTGCACGAGACCTACCCGGGAACCTTCGCCGGGCCGCGCGCCCGGTTCCAGCTCTTCTCGCTGTCGAAGTCGGTCACCTCGATGCTGGTCGGCATCGCCCTGGCCGAGGGTGCCATCGGCGGCCTGAACGATCCGGTCACGGCGTACCGGCCCGACTTCGCCGGCACGGCCTACGACGGCACGACCCTCGGCGACCTGCTCGACATGAGCAGCGGCGTCGGCGACCTCGAGCGGTGGGACGTGCCCGGCACGGACATCAAGCGCTTCGAGGAGGCCTGCCTGGGCCGCGGCACCGTCCTCGACGTGCTGCGCTCAGCCCGCCGCACCGGCGTGCCCGGCGCGCGCTTCAACTACTCGACCCTCGACTCGCAGCTCATCGGCTGGGTGCTCGAGGCGGCCACCGGCCGCACCCTGGCCCGGTACGCCGCCGAGCGGCTGTGGAGCCGCATCGGCGCGGACCGCGACGCGTACTACTGGCTCACCCGGTCCCGTCCGCGGACGGCGGTCGGTGGCGGCTCGTTCAACGCGACCGCCCGCGACGTGGCCCGGCTCGGGCTGCTCATGTCGCACGACGGCCGGATCGCCGGCGAGCAGATCGTGCCGCAGTCCTGGGTGCGCCGCAGCGCCGTCCGCAACGTCCCGCACCTCGCCGTCGGCGCGCTCGGCCCCAGCGGCTACGACCACTACGGCTACGCCAGCCAGTGGTGGACCCTCGCCGGCGACCACCGCGCCTTCACCGGCCTCGGGGTGCACGGCCAGTACCTCTTCGTCGACCCGGTGGCCGACGTCGTGGTCGTCAAGACCAGCGCCTGGCCGACCGAGGACGACGAGCAGCGCGACCGCGAGACCATCGCGGCCCTGAGCCGGATCGCGGGGCACTTCGGCGCGAGGTCAATCCTGACCGCGTAGGGCGTCGAGGGCCGCCGCCCGGGCCGCGTCGTCGGCCAGGGCGGCGGGACCGGCGGCGAGCGGCCGCAGGGCGGCGAGCACGGCCACCCGGGGGTCGGGATCCAGCACACCCCGCAGGCTCGCGGCGAACCAGTCGAGTCCGTCGGGGCCGGGGGTTGCCAGCCATTCGCGGACCCGCCGGCCGAGGGGCGAGTCTGCGGCGACCGGGCCGCCGGCGTCGAGCGCCTCGTCCAGCCCGGGTGTGTCCGCGACGCCCAGCGAGGCCGCCTGGCGGCGTACCTCCGCCACCGCAACCGCCCGCTGCAGGGCGGGTGCGGCCGCCTCCGCGGCGGCGACCAGGTCGGCGGCGTGCGGCGTGCGCCGGCCGGCGCGCAGCAGCTCGCCGGGGCGGGCGGGGGTGACGAACCAGGGTTCGAGCCGCGCCGAGAGCCGGGCGGCGCGCAGCGGCTCCTCCGGCATCCGGACGCCGGTGATCCGCTGCGCGAGCACGATCGCCCGGGCGTCCGCCTCCCGCCAGGCCGTGTCGGACTCGTCGGACGGCGGGCGCAGGCCCAGCGCGTCCATCAGGTGGCGCAGCATGCCCGGGTCGGCGCCGAAGGTGGTCTCCTCGGTCGGATATCCGGGGTCGAACCCGGCGATCGTCGCCCCGTCGACCGCGTAGCCGAAGTGCGCTGCGGACTTCCCGCCGCGGAACACCGAGACCGCGGCGGTGCCGCGCGAGGCCGCCTCCAGCAGCGCGTGGTCGGCGCCGAGCGCGCCGCCGGGCTCGATCACCACGGACCAGGCGCCGAGCGTCAGCGCGGCGGCGTTCGCCGGGCCGCACGGCTCGCCGGGTTCGCGCTCGCGGAGGGTGTCCGGGCAGCCGCCCATCCGCAGCAGCGCCGCGGCGGCGTCGGCGCCCTTGACGAAGGTCAGGCAGAACGTCTCATCGAGTTCGGCGATGAGTCGATGGGCAAGAGCGAGATCATCCACGGTCGCCAAGCCTAGGGTGTACCCATTTCAATATAATAAGAGAACTATGATGCTTTTCATCCGTATCATCGAGCCCGGGGGATGACGATGGACCGTCGGACACTGCTGCGCGCCACCGTGCTGGGCGCCGGCGCCGTGGCGCTGCCGTTCACCGGCTGGTCCGCGGCGTATGCCGCGGCGCGGGAGGACACCGGGCCGTATGGGCCGCTCGGCGCCGCCGACGCGAACGGGATCTCGCTGCCCGCGGGCTTCACCAGCAGCGTGGTGGCCCGCTCCGGCCGCACCGTCGCGAACACCGGCTACCGGTGGCACGACGCGCCGGACGGCGGCGCGACCTTTCCCGACGGCGACGGATGGAT
Source organism: Actinoplanes sp. NPDC049118 (assembly GCF_040648555.1). Lineage (NCBI taxonomy): Bacteria > Bacillati > Actinomycetota > Actinomycetes > Micromonosporales > Micromonosporaceae > Actinoplanes > Actinoplanes sp. NPDC049118. The sequence goes on along the minus strand of NZ_JBEZDY010000030.1, from coordinate 35,251 downwards.
CTACGTGTCCAACTCGGAGGTGCCGCTGCCGGCCGGGCGGGGCGGCGCCTCGATGCTCACGTTCGACGCGGCCGGCCGGGTGGTCGGTGCGAGGCGCATCCTCTCCGGCACCACCAGCAACTGCGCCGGCGGCGGCACGCCCTGGAACACCTGGCTTTCCTGCGAGGAGATCGACCGCGGACGGGTCTTCGAGACGTATCCGCGCGGCGGACGGGCCGCCGTCGCCCGCCCGGCGATGGGCCGGTTCAAGCACGAGGCCGCCGCCGCCGACCCGGCCCGGCGGGTCGTCTACCTCACCGAGGACGAGCCCGACGGGCGGTTCTACCGCTTCGTGCCGGCGCGCTGGCCGAACCTGTCCGCCGGGACCCTGCAGGTCCTCTGCGGGGGCACCGGGACCTCGGGCGCCTTCACCTGGGCGAGGGTGCCCGACCCCGACGGCCTGCCGGTACGCACCCGGCACCAGGTTCCGGCGGCGAAGCGCTTCAACGGCGGCGAGGGCTGCTACTACGCCGACGACACGGTGTGGTTCACCACCAAGGGCGACAACCGCATCTGGGAGGTCGACCTCAAGGCCGGCCGGTACCGGCTCGCCTACGACGACAACCTGATCAAGCCGGGCCCGGCGCCGCTGACCGGCGTCGACAACCTGACCGGCTCGAGCTACGGCGACCTGTACGTGGCCGAGGACAACGGCAACATGGAGATCTGCATGATCACCCCGGCGGCCCGGGTGTCGCGGTTCCTGCGGGTCAACGGCCACGACCGGTCCGAGCTGACCGGGGTCGCGTTCAACCCGAAGGGCGACCGGTTCTACTTCTCGTCGCAGCGCGGCGGCTCCGGCCTGATCACCGACGGGATCACCTACTGCGTGCAGGGGCCGTTCCGCACCTGAGCGCGCCCCGGCCGCCTCAGGGCTTCGGCCCCGGGCGCCGGCCGGTGCTGCGCAGGTTGACCAGCCGGTTGAGCAGGTCGAACCAGAACGGCGCACCGATCGCGGCCGCGGCGGCGGTGAGCGCGAGGCCGAGCAGCTTGAGCAGCCAGTCGCCGGCGGCGGGCTCCTGACCCGGCTGCGCCACGCACGCCGACGGGGTGCCCGGGCAGCCCTCCGGTCACCACAGGACGCGTCCGGTGCCCTCGACGGCGCCGACCAGCTCCCGTACGCAGGAGGCCCGGTCACCGGCCGGGGTGCCGGCGCAGACCGAGCCCTGCTGTACCTGGCCCACCACCGCCGCCCGCACCGCCGGATCGCGGTAGAGGGTGCCCGCGATCGCGTACGCGTCGATGTTGGCGGCCAGGCACAGCCCGGCGGCGACGACCAGCAGCCAGCGCTTCGCCCAGCGCTTGTACCAGCCGGACACCCGGTCCATCTGGGCGTCGTACCAGTGCTCGACGCCGGCGCGGAAGTCGTCGAGGCTCGCCGCGCTCTGGTCCGCGAGCCCGAGCAGCGCCTGCCGGGCCGGCATCGAGGGGTCCAGCCCGGCGACGGCCGCGCGCACCCGGTCGAGCGTCAGCGGGCCGCCGTCGCCCGGCACCAGGGTGTCGAGCAGCGCCCGGGAGAACATCTCGGCCGGCACGTACGGCGGCACCCGGGTCCGCTCGCCCGCCACGGACGGCCGGGGCTGCATCATCGCGCGCAGCATCGGGTGGTCGAAGACGAGCGCGGTCAGCCCGGCGTCGCCGACCGTGCCGTCCGTGCGGGTCAGCGCCTTGTCGTAGAGCACCTTCTCGGCCTCGGCGCCGGCGAGCGGGCCGGGCTTCCCGGCACCGTCGCCCTTCGCGTCGAGCATGTTGCGCAGGCCGCGCAGCAGGTACTTGGCGCGCTTGCGGGTCAGGTTGCCGACCCATTCGACGATGGCCGAGGCCACCAGTGCGGTGAGGCCGAGGGTGAGGACGACCGCGATGACGACGTCGAGGACCGGACTGGACACCCGCTCAGCGCCGCAGCCAGCGCTTGACGACCGGGGTGGGCCCGGCGACCTTCGCGGCGGTCACCGGCGACATCGCCACCTCCGGGCGGACCGGGCTGAACAGCCAGGTCTGGAAGAGCTTGTCCAGCGACTTGCCGGAGATCCGCTCGGCCAGGTCGACGAACTCCCCGGTGGTGACGTTGCCGCCGCGGTTGACCGAGGCCCACGTCCGCAGGATCCGGAAGAAGGCCGCGTCGCCGACCGCGAGGCGCAGCATGTGCAGCGTCATGGCGCCGCGCACGTAGACCGGCGCGTCGAACAGGTGCTGCGGTCCGGGGTCGCCGACCGGCAGCGCCCAGAACGTGGGGTCGTCGGCGAAGGTGCCGTAGAGGAAGTCGAAGTTCTGCTGGGCCGTGCCGAGCCCCTCGCGCTCGCTCCACAGCCACACCGCGTAGGTCGCGAAGCCCTCGTTGAGCCAGATGTCCTGCCAGCGGGCGAGCGCCAGGCTGTCGCCGAACCACTGGTGGGCCAGTTCGTGCACCACCACGCCGTCACCGCCCTCCTGGGTGCCGAAGAAGGCCTGCGCGTACACCGGGCGGGTCTGGTTCTCCAGCGCGTAGCCGAACGCGTCCGTGCTGTCCACGATGCCACCGGAGGCAGAGAAGGGGTACTGCCCGAAGGTGTCGGCGAGGAATCCGGTGATCTCCGGTCCCCGGGCCAGTGAGCTCTCGGCCCGCTCGCCCGGCGTCGGCGGCGCGTCCGCGGCCGTACCCGAGATCCAGTTGCTCGGGTTGGCCGGGCTGCCGGCCGGCGGACCGCCGGGCGCCCAGCCGTCCAGGGTGCTGCCGTCGTCCTCGAAGGACGTGCTGCCCTCGCCCGTCGAGACCACCACGTCGTCGACGAAGGCGCCCGCGAACGTGATCGACTGATCGTTGACCGAGCTGAGCGAGACCTCGACGGTGCGGCCCGCGTAGCCGGAGAGGTCGATCGACCATGGCTCGTAGCCCTCGCTGCCGCCGCTCGCCGCCGACCACCGGCCGGTGCTGCCGGCGGCCGCGCAGGCGTCGGCGCCGGGCGTCAGGTAATGCAGCAGGAACGGGTGCAGGTCCGGGGCGTAGAGACAGACGGCGCCGGTGTCCGCCGTGCTGTGCCCGTTGGCGTCGGGCAGGGTGGTCCAGTCCTCCGCGCCGGCGGTGCGGGCCTCGACGAAGAAGAAGTCCCAGCCCTCCTCGGTGTCGCGGGTGACCGCGAAGCTCAGGTTCGCGCCGCCGGCGGGCACGGCGATGGTCCGGGTCAGCCGCTTGTACGACGGCTCGCCGTCCTGGGTCAGCGCCATCCGGCTGCCGGTGCGCGGCGCGGCGGGCGGCGCGAACAGCTTCGGGTCGAGCGCGTCCCAGTACCTGATCCCGCCCGCCCTGTGCGCCTTGACCCGGTATTCGCCGACGGTGGCGGTGGCCAGGTAGGAGGCCATCGGCTCCTTGACGTCCCAGGTCGTGGTGGTCCAGCCCCGCCGGGTGGTGCGGCTCAGTAGCACGCCGTTGGAGACCGATTCGAGGCCCTGGGGCGCGGTGATCCTGATCGTGTAGGCCGCCTTGTCCAGCGGATGGTCGTTTACCGGGAACCAGGTCGAGGCCACCTTCGGCGCCCCGATGATGACCATGCCGTCGTCGGTGGCGAAGACCCCGGAGGCGACCAGGTTCGGGTCCTGGATGACCTGCGGCACGCCGTCGTAGCCGGCCACCACGGTGAACGCCTGGCCCCGGCGCAGGCCGCGGCGCGGGGTCACGGTCAGCTCGCCGCCGGCCCGGCTCCAGGCCGCCGGCAGTCCGTCGACGGTCAGCGACCGCAGGTTCAGCCCGTCGAAGTCCAGGTTGAACGAGGACAGGTCCTGCGTGGCCAGGGCGCTGATCGTCGCGTTGCCGGCCAGGGCGTCCGTGGCCGGCGCGTAGGTGATGTCGAGCCCGTAGTGCCGCACGTCGTAGCCGCCGTTGCCGGCGAGCGGGAAGTACGGGTCACCGATGCCCGGCGCGCCGGGACGGAACAGGGTGGGGTACGCACCGGCCGGGGCGATCGCCGTCAGGACGAGGGTGACCGCGACGGCGAAGACAAGAGCGGCTCTGCGCATCATCCGGGCCTCCACGCGGGCGGTGCAGTACCGGCACGCTACCGCGCCCGCGCACGCCGAGGCCAGCGTCAGCCGTCGATGGCTCCGGCGGTGATCTCCAGCCCCGCCGCGCGCAGCCGCGCGACCAGGGCGTCGCCGATGCCGGTGGCCGGGGTGAGCACCCCGCCCGGCGAGGCCGGCAGCGCCGAGCGGTCGAGGGCGAGGGCCAGCGCCGACTCGCCGAGCATGACCGCGGTCGCGGCGTACCCGGGGTCGCCCTTGGCCCGGACCCGGGCCTTGTACCGGGCGCCGGTGGTGGTCCTGGTGAACAGGTCCACGGTGAAGTGACCCTCGCGGCGGGCGCGCTCGTCCGGACCCTCGCCCGGCTTGGGCAGGATCCGGTCCAGCACGAACCGGGTCGGCGGCAGCGACAGGCCCAGGACCAGCGCGCCGAGGCCCACCTTCGTCGCGATGGCGAGCACCGGCGACAGCGGCGACCTGCCCGTGCTCATCGCCTCGCGGTAGCGGAAGCGGCGGCCGTACGCGAATCCGCGCAACGCGTTGCTGCGCCGCACGACCCGGGTGTTGTAGGGCGCCATCACGAACGGGGCGAGGCTGCCGCGCAGCGACGGGTCGACCTCCGCGGCCCGCGGCGTCTCCATGTCGCTCTGCGGGCCGAAGTCCGGCTCCTCGTCCGGCGCCGGGCTCAGCGCGTACGGGTTCGCGGCGAGCCGGCGCAGGCCCCGGTCGTTCTTGACGACGTCCAGCTGGTGCCGCAGCGAGTCGATGGTGCCGCCGCTGGCCCCGCCGCGGAAGCTGGTGACCACGAGTGTGGTGTCGGTGAGCGCGCCCGCCCCGTCGGCCTCGATCCGGGCGTGCAGGACGTGCACCCCGAGGTCGGACGGGATGGAGTCGAAGCCGCACGAGTGCACGATCCGGGCGCCGGTCGAGCGGGCCAGCTCGTGGTTCTCGTCGATGCTGTCCCGGGCGAAGAGCACCTCGCCGGTCAGGTCGACGTAGTCGGTCCCGGCGGCCGCGCAGGCGTGCGCGAGGGCGCGCCCGTACTTCGCGTACGGCCCGACGGTCGTGATGACGACGTGCGCCGCGGCGGCCAGCTTCTCCACCGCCGAGGCGTCGGCGGCGTCCGCGACCAGCACCGGCCAGTCCACCCCGAGCTTCGTACGCACCGCCTCGAGTCGGGCGGCCGAGCGGCCGGCCAGGGCGATCCGGGTGCCGGCGGGCGCGTGCGCGGCCAGATGTCCGGCCGTCAGCACGCCGACGAAGCCGGTGGCGCCGTAGACGACGATGTCGAGATCGCGGACCCGGGGGGAGACTTGATTGCTCATGGTCGCCGATTCTCCGTCACGCCGGTCGATCCCGCCCGGGCGGGTAGGCCCTAGGGCCGGCTCCGCGTCCCGCGCGGCGCGGCGGTGCTGCCCCGCAGCACCAGCCGCGCGGCCGCGTGCTCCACCAGCGGGGCGCCGCGCTCGCCCTCCCGCAGCGCCAGCGACATCGCCCGTACGCCGATCTCCTCGAGCGGCAGCCGGACCGTGCTCAGCGGCGGCGTCACGTCGACGGAGATCGGCATGTCATCGAAGCCGATCAGGCTCATCCGGCCCGGCACGTCGATGCCCCGCTCGCGCAGGCAGGCCAGCGCGCCGACGGCCATCGAGTCGTTGAGCGCCGCCAGCGCGGTCAGGCCCGGGTTCGCCTCCAGCAGGGTGGCCGCCGCGGCCCGGCCGCCGTTGCGGTCGAAGTCCGCGTACGCCACCTGGCGGGCGGTGAGCCGGTGTCCGTGTTCCTTCGCGGCGCGCCGCAGCCCGGCCAGTCGGTCGGTGGTGGTGGTCAGGTGCCGCGGCCCGGCGATCACGCCGATGGCGGTGTGGCCGAGGCGGTAGAGCGCGTCGCCGGCGAGGTAGCCGCCGGGCTCGTTCTCCGGCACGACCGCGTCGCCGGCGTGCTCGTGCCGGCCGATCACCGCGACCCGGCCGCCGGTGCTCTCGTAGATGCGCAGCTTGGCGTCGAGCCGGGCGGTGATCGGCGCGTCGTGGTAGCCGGAGCCGGCCAGCACTATCGCGGCGGTCTGGTGCGCGTGCAGCAGATCGACGTAGGCCAGCTCGCGCTCGGGGTCGCGGTAGCTGTTGCAGATGATGACCAGCCGGCCGTGGTCGGTCGCGACCCGCTGCAGGCCCCGGGTGATCTCGGCGAAGTACGGGTCGGAGACGTCGTGCACGATCACGCCGACGGCGGTGCGGTCGGCCCGGGCGAGCTGCTGCGCGTTGGCGTTCGGCACGAACTGCAGCTCGGCGACCGCCGCCAGGACACGCTCGCGGAGCGCCTCGGCCACCGGCTTGGGGCTGTTGTTGATGATGCGGGAGACGGTCGCGGTCGAGACCCCCGCCCGCCGCGCGACGTCCGCGAGAGTCGCCACCGCTGAAGACTAGCCCATGAACGCCGACGGGCAAGCGCTTGCCTGAGGTGTCCGCGCGCCGGTAGCCTGCCAGGAAAGCGCTTACCTGAGGGGGTCGGCCCATGTCCGCTCGCGTCCCGATCGGGATCGTCATGAACGGTGTCACCGGGAGGATGGGCTATCGCCAGCATCTGGTCCGCTCGCTGCTCGCCATCCGCGAGGCCGGCGGCCTGCCCCTGCGCGACGGCTCGCTGCTCTGGCCCGAGCCGGTCCTGGTCGGCCGCAGCGAGGCGCGGCTGCGCGACGTCGCGGCCCGCCACGGCCTCACCGACTACACCACGGACCTCGGCGCCGCCCTGGCCCGGCCGGACGTGCGGATCTACTTCGACGCCCAGGTGACCAGCGAGCGGGAGAAGGCCATCGGCCTGGCCGTCGCGGCGGGCAAGCACATCTACACCGAGAAGCCCCTCGCCACGACGCTGCTCGGCGCGATCGAGCTGGCCCGCGCGGCCGACGCCGCCGGCGTGCGGCACGGCGTGGTGCAGGACAAGCTCTTCCTGCCGGGCCTGCGCAAGCTGCAACGCCTGATCGACGGCGGCTTCTTCGGCCGGATCCTGTCGGTACGCGGTGAGTTCGGCTACTGGGTCTTCGAGGGCGACTGGCAGGCCGCGCAGCGCCCCAGCTGGAACTACCGGGCGGCCGACGGCGGTGGCATCGTCGTCGACATGTTCCCGCACTGGCACTACGTGCTGGAGCAGCTGTTCGCCCCGGTCCGCGCGGTCACCGCGCACATCGCCACGCACGTGCCGCGGCGCTGGGACGAGCAAGGCGAACCGTACGAGGCCACCGCCGACGACTCGGCGTACGGGATCTTCGAGCTCGAGGGCGGCGTCGTCGCTCAGATCAACTCCTCGTGGGCGGTCCGGGTCAACCGCGACGAACTGGTGGAGTTCCAGGTCGACGGCGTGCAGGGCAGCGCGGTGGCCGGCCTGCGCGGCTGCCGCGTCCAGCACCGGGCCACCACCCCGAAGCCGGTCTGGAATCCCGACCTGCCGGTCACCGAGCGCTTCCGCGACCAGTGGCAGGAGGTGCCGGACAACGAGGAGTTCGACAACGGCTTCAAGGCGCAGTGGGAGATGTTCCTGCGCCACGTCGCCGAGGACGCGCCGTACACCTGGGACCTGTGGGCGGGCGCGCGCGGGGTGCAGCTGGCCGAGCTGGGCCTGCGGTCGGCCCGCGAGGGCCGCCGCGTCGAGGTGCCGGAGCTGGAGCGATGAGCGGATCATCAGCCGGAGCGAGGGCATGAGCCGGGCCGTGCGGCTGCCCGGCGGCGCGCTGACCCTGTCCGGCGCGGGCTCGCAGTGGGCGGCGCCGGGTGAGCCGTTCACCGGCCGGATCGCCTACGCCGCGGCACACGTCGTCGCCGACCCCGCCGCCGAGAACATCCCCGGCGCGCCACCGGTGCTGGACTGGGACGCCACCCTCGCCTTCCGCCGCCACCTGTGGTCGCACGGCTTCGGCGTCGCTGAGGCCATGGACACCGCGCAGCGCGGCATGGGCCTCGACTACCCGGCGGCCCGCGAGCTGATCCGCCGCTCGGCCCGCGAGGCCGCCGCGGTGGGCGGCGCGGTCGTCGCCGGCGTCGCCACCGACCAGCTCCCACCCGGCCCCGCGACCCTCGACGAGATCCGCAAGGCGTACGGCGAGCAGCTGGCCGACGTGCAGGCGGCCGGCGCCCGCCCGGTCCTGATGTGCAGCCGGCACCTGGCCGCCGCGGCCGAGAGCGCCCAGGACTATCTCGACGTCTACGGGCGGCTCATCGCCGACTCCGACCAGCCGGTCCTGCTGCACTGGCTGGGCCAGGCCTTCGACCCGCGGCTCGCCGGATACTGGGGTTCCGGCTCGCGGTGGCGGGCCGCGGACACGGTGGCCGCGCTCGTTGCCGCGCATCCCGGCCGGGTCGACGGGATCAAGCTGTCCCTGCTGGACGAGGAGTTCGAGGTGGCGCTGCGACGCCGGCTCCCGGCGGGCGTGCGCCTCTACACCGGCGACGACTTCAACTACCCGATCCTGATCCGCGGCGACGAGCGGGGCCACTCCGAGGCGCTGCTGGGCATCCTCGCCGCGATCGCGCCCGCGGCGGCCGCGGCGCTGCGGGCCCTGGACGCGGGCGACCTCGGCGGGTACGACCGCATCCTCGCGCCGACGGCGACCCTCTCGCGGCACCTGTTCGCGGCGCCGACCTGGTACTACAAGACGGGGATCGTGTTCCTGTCCTGGCTGGCCGGCCACCAGGACCACTTCACGATGGTCGGCGGGGTGCAGAGCGGCCGCTCGCCGGCCCACCTGGCCGAGCTGATCCGGCTGGCCGACGCCGCGGGACTGCTGCCGGACGCCGACCTCGCCGCGCACCGGGCCCGGGCCTGGCTGACCACGGCGGGGGTGGCACAGCCGTGAAGCGCTTCGCCCTCAACCAGGCCACGACCCGGCACTGGCCCATGCCCGACCTGGTGGCGGGCTGCGTGCAGGCCGGCGTCACCGGCGTGGGCCTGTGGCGCGAGAACGTGCACGGCTACGGCGTGGAGCGCTCGGCGGCGCTCGTCCGCGACGCCGGGCTGGCCGTGACGTCGCTCTGCCGCGGCGGCTTCTTCCAGGAGCCGCGGTGGTGGGACGAGAACCGGCGGGCCGTCGACGAGGCGGCGGCGCTCGGCGCGCCCACCCTGGTGCTGGTCTCCGGCGGACTGCCGCCGGGCAGCCGGGACATCGACGCGGCCCGCGCGCACGTGGGCGCCGCCATCGGCAGGCTCGTGCCGTACGCGCTGGACGCCGGGGTGTGCCTAGCGATCGAGGCGCTGCACCCGATGTTCAGCTCGGACCGCTGCGTCGTGGCGAACCTGAAGCAGGCCCTCGACCTCGCGGCGCCGTACCCGCACGAGGCGGTCGGGGTGGTGATCGATACCTACCACCTGTGGTGGGACGACGCGGTGTGGGAGCAGATCGCCCGGGCCGGGCGGGAGCACCGGATCGCCTGCTTCCAGGTCGCCGACTGGCTGACGCCGCTGCCGGCCGGTGTCCTGATGGGCCGCGGCCTGCCGGGCACGGGCTGTGTCGAGCTGCGCCGCTTCCGCGAGGCGGTGGACGCGGCCGGCTACACGGGCCCGGTCGAGGTGGAGGTCTTCGCCGAGGACGTCTGGTCCCGCCCGGGCCGCGAGGTCCTCGACGAAACCCTTGAACGCTACGGCGCCCACGTCGCCTGACCTGGGTGGCGGGATGGCGGGACCAGGGCCGATGACCGACCGGGGCGGGTTGCCTGCCGTGGTTCGCCGAACGCAATACGCTGTGCCCGCGGCGGCGCTACCGTGAGGGTCGTGAGGTGAGCCGTGGAAACCGGTGACCAGGGCGTCGTGCAGTTGTCCGCCCAGGAGCAGGAGGTGCTGGCGCAGCTGGAGTCCTACGATGCGCTCAACGGCGAACGCATCCCGGATCTGGACGTCATCACCGCTCTGGCCGCGAACCTGTGCGAGGTCCCGACGGCCGTGATCAACGTGCTGACCGCCGACCAGCAGATCCAGATCGCCGCCGTCGGCTTCGAGGAATCCGTGTGCCGCCGCGAGGACGCCATGTGTGCGGTGACCGTCGTCAGCCCCGAACCCGTCATCGTCGCCGACGCCAGCTCCGACCCGCGTTTCGCGAACAACCCGTTCGTCACCGGCGTCATCGACTCGATCCGCTTCTACGCCGCCACCCAGTTGCGCGGGCCCGCCGGGCACGTGCTGGGCACGTTGTGCGTGTTCGACCGGCAGCCCCGCACGCTGAACGCCGTCCAGAGGGTCCGGCTGAACGAACTCGCGATGCTGGTCGTGGACGTGCTGGAACTACGTCGCCGCACCCACCAGCTGCAGACCATCCTCGCCGACCGCGACCAGGTGATCGGCGAACTCGGCCAGCTGCGAACCGAGCTGGAACGCTCCAACGAAGCTCTGCTGCGCTTCGCCGGCACCGTCGCACACGACCTGCGCGGCCCGCTGACCTGTATCACCGGCACGGCCGGCCTGCTCGCCGAGGAGGTACGCGACGGGGACCCCAGCGCCGTCACCGCCGAGGTCAACACGATCTCCCGCGCCGCCCAGCGGATGGGCACCGTCATCGATGACCTGCTCACCTACGCCGGTGTCGGCGGCCGCCCGAAGCAGTCCTGGGTAGACCTCAACGATCTGGTGTCCGACGTGATCGAAGACGTCAGTGCCGCGATCGACCACGAGCACGCCATCGTGCATGTCGGTGCGCTGCCCACCGTCGAGTCCGATCCCACCCACCTCCGCCTGCTCTTGCAGAACCTGCTCGGCAACGCGCTCAAGTTCCGCCGCCCCGACCGGCCCTGCGTGATCAACATCGAGGCCATCGCGCGGCCGTACCACTGGGTGCTGCGGGTCGCCGACAACGGCATCGGTATCCCCGCCGACAAGCGCGAGGCGGTCCTGCAGCCGTTCGTCCGACTGGCCCAGGAGATACCAGGGCACGGCATCGGCCTGGCCACCTGCACGGAGATTCTGCGTACCCATCACGGCCGGTTCGAGATCGGCGACACGCCGGGCGGCGGAACGACCTTCACCGCCACGTTCCTCAACCCCAGGCAGGACCCACCCGGCGACACCGAGGCGGAGACCCCGCGGGCCGGGCCGTCCTAGCCAGGGGCCCGGCCGGTCGAGTCGCGGACGATCAGTCTGTGTCCGGTGGAGCGCCGGCGGGGCCGGGCCGAGCGGGGCTTGAGTGCCAGTTGCAACGCCATCCGGCCCATGTCCGTCATCGGCAGGCGGACCGTCGTCAGGCTCGGCGCCAGGTCCGCCGCCACCGAGACGTCGTCGAAGCCGACCACCGACATCCGGTCCGGCACGCCGACGCGGCGCGCGCGCAGCGCCGACAGCACGCCCATCGCCATCGCGTCGTTGAGCGCCACGATCGCGGTCGTGTCCGGGTGGTCGGCGAGGATCTGCTCCGTCGCGGCCCGGCCGCCGTCGCGGGTGAAGTCGGTGTGCACCACCGGCAGGTCGTCCAGGGACAGGCCGTGCGCGTGCAGGCCGGCCGCCACGCCCGCCAGCCGGTCGGCGACCGTGGTCAGGCCGGGGGTGCCGGCCGCCACCGCGATCCGGCGGTGCCCGAGGCCGACCAGGTGGTCGCCGAGCGCCCGGCCGCCCGCCTCGTTGTCGGGCAGGACCGCGTCGACGCCGAGCGCGTGCCGGCCGATGACCGCCACCCGGCCGCCCAGGCCCTGGAAGGCCGACAGCTCCGCCCTGGCCTCCGCCTCGATGCGCAGGTCGCTGTAGCCCGAGCCGGCGATGATGATGATGCCGACCCGCTGGGCGATCAGGTGCCGGATCTGGCGCAGCTCGTGGTCCGGGTCGCGGCCGGAGTGGCAGATCTGTACCAGCAGGCTCTGCTCGTCGGCGACCTGGATGACCCCGCCGGCGATCTCGGAGAAGTACGGGTCGTCCACCTGGTGCACGACCAGGCCCACGGTGGAGCTGGCGCCGCCCGCGAGGGTCCGCGCGTACGGATTGGCCACGTAGCCGAGCTCGCGCGAGATGTCCCGGATCCGGTTGGCGACCTCCTCGCTGACGCCGTCGCGGCCGGCGAGGGCGCGGGAGGCGGTCGCCAGCGAGACACCGGCACGCTCGGCGACGTCCTTGAGGCGCAGCCTCGGGCCGGGTTTGGGCATCCGTCCACTCTCCACGGAATTCGGTCCTGGTCGGATCACTGAACGTCAGGCTCGTGTTACGGAGGCTATTGCCAGTGACACGAGACTCAGCTTAGGCTACGTAAGCGCTTTCGCAAGCGCTTACGTCCCGGGCAGAGGAGCTTCCGAGGATGCGTTCATCACTTAGGCGTACACGTTGGGCCACGGCCCTCGCCGCGACCACGATCCTCGCTCTCGGCGCGTGCAGCGACGACGACGGCGGGGCGGAGTCCACCGATGACCCGATCGTCGTCGGGATCTCGCTGCCGCTCACGGGGGACTTCTCCGAGCCCGGCAAGGGTGTCCAGCAGGGCTACGAGGCCTGGGCGAAGATCGTCAACGACAAGGGCGGCCTGCTCGGCCGCCGGATCGAGCTGAAGATCCTCGACGACCAGTCCAATGCGGACCGGGTCGTCGCCGACTACGAGCAGTTGATCGGCAGCGACAAGGTAGACCTGGTGGTCGGCCCGTTCTCCACCCGCCTGGTCGTGCCGTCGGCCCGGGTGGCGGAGGAGTACGGCATGCTCTTCGTCGAGCCGGCCGGCGCCGCCAAGGAGGTCTTCTCGCAGGGCTTCAAGAACCTGTTCTACGCAGCACCCGCGGTGGCCGACGACCACTACAACCACCTGGCCGAATACCTGCTGGCGATGCCGGCGGACAAGCGGCCCGCGACCGTGGCCTACGCGGCCATGGACGACCCGTTCGCGCAGGGCACGGCGTACGGGCTCAAGGCCAAGCTGGAGGCGGCCGGGCTCAAGACCGTCGTCGACGAGGTCTATCCGCCGAACACCACCGACTTCGGCAGCATCGCGGCGAAGATCGCTGCGTCGAAGGCGGAGATGCTGGTCGGCGGCTCGCAGTACCAGGACGGCGTGAACCTGATCGTCGCCCTGCAACAGCTCGACTACCAGCCCAGGCTCGCCGCGTTCTCCGGCGCGCCGACCAACCTCGAGTTCGCGGCGGCCATCGGCAACAAGACGGAGGGCGTCCTCTCGCCGACCGGCTACAGCCCCGACGCGCCGTACGAGAGCAACAAGGAGTTCGTGGAGAAGTTCAAGGCGCAGTTCGGCAAGGAGCCCGAGGAGGACCAGGCGAACGCGTACACGACCGGACAGGTGGTCGGGGCCGCGGTGACCGCGGCGGGCTGCGCCGAGCAGGGCGACTGCCAGAAGAAGCTAGTCGACTGGGTGCACGCGAACCAGGTCGAGACGGTGGTCGGCCCGCTCAGCTGGGACGCCGCCGGCCGGCCGCAGGGCGCACACATGATCCAGCAGTGGCTGGGCGGATCCATCAAGATCGTGCTGCCGGATCCGGTCAAGGAGGCCGACCTCCTGTACCCGAAGCCGGCCTGGTGAGTCGCCGATGCCCTCCGGCGGCCTGGTGTTCCAGAGCGTCATCCTCGGCCTGCTGCTGGGAGGGCTCTACGCCCTCCTGGCGGCGGGGCTGACCCTCTACTTCGGCATCATGCGGGTGGTGATGATCGCCCACTCGGCGTTTCTCATCCTCGCCGCCTACCTGGCGTGGTGGTCGCACGAGCGGCTCGGCACCGACCCGCTGCTCTCGATGATCGTCACGGTACCGCTCTTCTTCGGCGCCGGCGTCCTGCTGCAACGGCTGCTGCTCTCCAGGCTGCGCCCGATCACCCTGACGATGATGTCGGTGCTGCTCACCTTCGCCGTCGCGCTGATCATCGAGGGCCTGCTCGGGTACGCGTTCACCGGCACGCAGCGGCGCATCCAGCTCAGCTACGGCTCGGCGAGCATCGGGCTGTTCGGCGCCCGGATCGCGGTGGTCAAGCTGATCGCGTTCGGCCTCGCCGTCGTCGCGCTGGGCGGGCTCTACCTGCTGATGAAGAGGACGACGTTCGGATGGGCGCTGCGGGCGACGATCCAGCACCGCGACGCGGCCCGGCTGGTCGGCATCGACACCGCGAAGGTCGCCGGGTACGGCTTCGGGGTCGGGCTGGCCACCGCCGCGGTCGGCGGCACGGCCCTGTCGCTCGACACCACCATCTACCCGTCCCTGCACTGGCACTGGATCGGCCCGCTGATGGCCATCATCGTGGTCGGCGGGCTCGGCAGCGTGCCCGGCGCCGCGGCCGCCGCGGTCCTGCTCGGGCTCATGCAGAGCCTGCTGCAGATCCCGATGGGCACGACGTGGGCGCAGACGATCTTCTACCTGGCGCTCTTCGCGACGCTGGCGTTCCGGCCACAGGGATTCTTCGGAGGCCGTCTTGCCCAGCGCTTCTAGGCGGGTCCTGACCGCGGTGGGGCTGGTGGCCCTCGCCGCGGCGGTGCTGTCGTTCCCGAGCCTCGCGCCGAACCCCTACATCCTGTCGGCCGGCATCGTGGTGCTGAACTTCGCGGTGCTGTCGACGTCGTGGAACTTCGTCGGCGGCTTCACCGGCTACATCTCGCTCGGCCACGGCGCCCTGGCCGGACTCGGCGGCTACGGCACCGCGCTGCTGGTCACCCGGGCCGGCCTGCCCAGCTTCGTGGCGCTGGCGCTGGCGGCCCTGCTGGTCGCGGCCCTCGCGGTGCCGATCGGCCTGGCGGCGCTGCGGGTACGCGGCGCGTCGTTCGTCATCGTCTCCATCGCGCTGGTGCTGATCCTGCTGCTGGTGTTCCAGAGCTGGGCGGCGGTCACCGGCGGCTCGCGCGGGCTCGTGGTGCCGCGGCCGTTCCCGGGCCTGCTGCGCCCCGAGCACCACCGGGTCTTCTACTACCTCTTCGCGGCCCTGCTGGCCCTGGCCCTGCTGGCCTGGTGGCTCATCGACCGGTCCCGCTTCGGGCTCGGCCTCAAGGCGATCCGCGAGGACGAGGACAAGGCCGAGGCGCTCGGCACGCCGACCCTGGCGTACAAGTTGATCGTCTTCGTGGTCTCGGCGGGGTTCACCGCGCTGGCCGGCGGCCTGTACGCGCTGTGGTTCGGCGACCTCGACCCGGTCTTCCAGTTCTCCATCCTCACCGGCTCCTACCTGGTGCTGATGGCGCTGCTCGGCGGCGTGCGCAACCTGTTCGGCCCGTTCACCGGTGCGCTGATCGTGGGCGTCGCGCTCGAGTACTTCAAGGGCCGGTTCGGCAACACGCCGCTGCACCTGGTGGCCACCGGCGTACTGCTGGGCCTGGTCGTGATGTTCATGCCCGACGGCGTGCTGCCCGCGCTCGGCGGCCTGCTGCGGCGGCTGCGCAGGACGCAGCAGAGCTCGATCCGCGAGGTCACCGCCGCCGAGCTGCGCGACGAACGCGAGCGCGAGGAGGCCCGGCAATGAGCGAGCTTGCGAGCGAATCATCAGCTCGGCGTCGAAGTCATGTCGTCACCGGAGCGCCGGCGGAGGTGACCGCATGACCCTCGAGACCCGAGATGTCCGGAAGGCGTTCGGGGGAGTGGTGGCGCTCGACGGCGCCACCGTGAGCTTCCGGCCGGGGCAGGTCAACGCGCTCATCGGGCCGAACGGATCCGGCAAGACCACGTTCTTCAACTGCGTCACCGGGATGATCCGGGCCGACGGCGGGCGGATCACGTACGCCGGCCGGGACATCACCCGCAAGGCGCCGCACGCCGTCGCCCGGGCCGGGGTGGGACGCACGTTCCAGCTCTGCCGGGTCTTCCCGCGCATGTCGGCGCTCGACAACGTGCTGGCCGCCGTGCGGCCGGCAGGCCTGGCCGGCGGGCTGCGCGGCGCGCGGCGCCCCGCCGAGGTCGACCGGGCCCGCGGCTGGCTCACCCGGCTCGGCATCGAGCACCTCATCGACGTCGAGGCCCGCAACATGTCCTGGGGCCAGCAGAAGCTGCTCGAGCTCGCCGGCGTGCTGATGGGCGAGCCGGAGACCATCCTGCTCGACGAGCCGGCCGGCGGCGTGAACCCGGCGCTGCTCGACCGCATCGGCACCCTGGTCCGCGAGCTCAACTCCGAGGGCCGGACCTTCGTCATCGTCGAGCACAACATGGACCTGGTGATGAGCATCAGCGACCACATCGTGGTCTTCGACCGGGGCCGCCCGATCGCCGAGGGGCCGCCGTCGCTGATCCGCACCGACGAGCGCGTGTTGGGGGCATACCTTGGCGTCTGAGATCGAGCTCGTCGACGTGCAGGCCGGCTACGGCCGCGCGGCGCCGGTGCTGCGCGGCTTCAGCGTCGCGGTGCCCGCCGGGACCGTGGTCTGCCTGGTCGGGCCCAACGGCGCCGGCAAGTCCACGGTGCTCAAGGTGGCCGGCGGGCTGCTGCGGCCGAGCTCCGGCCGCATCCTGGTCGGCGGCACCGAGGTCACCGGCGCCGGCCCGCAGAGGATGCTGGCCGCCGGCGTGGCGCTGGTGCTGCAGGGCCACAGCGTCTTCCGCGAGATGACCGTCGCCGAGAACGTGCTGCTCGGCGGCTACACCATCAGGGACAAGGCCGGGATCGCCGAGCGCACGGCCTTCGTCCGGGACCTCTTCCCGGTCGTCGCGCAGCGCTGGGGCTCGCTGGCCGGGCTGCTCTCCGGCGGCCAGCAGAAGCAGGTCGAGTTCGCCCGCTCGCTGATGGTCGACCCCAAGGTGGTGCTGCTCGACGAGCCGTCGATGGGCCTCGACCCGAAGGCCACGAGCACCATCTTCGAGCAGGTGGCGCGGATGCGCGACGCCGGGACGGCGGTGCTGCTCGTGGAACAGAACGCCCGGCGGGCGCTGCAGACCGCCGACATCGGCTGCGTGCTCGACCTCGGGCGCGTGCACGTCTCCGGGCCGGCGGCCGAGCTGCTGGCCGATCCTCAGCTCGGCGAGCTCTACCTCGGCGGCCGTCCCGCCGAGCCACCCGTCGCACCGAAACGCTGAGTTCACCCGCGGCGGAAACCCATGCAACTTCGCTGAGAGGGGTCAACGATGACAAGAACCGGCCGCGCGCTCGTCACCGTCGCCGCGGTCCTCGCGACCGGCGCCGCCACCGCACCGGCTCAGGCCGGCGGCACCGGCCCGCACGACATCCATCCTTCCCTGCGACCCGATGTGGTCGCCTTCTACGACTTCGACCACCCGATGCCGGGCGACCCGGCACTCGAGGCGGACCGGGGCCGCTCCGGCACCGAGATCGAGCTGATCAACGGGGACGCCGGGATGCGCGTGCGGGACCGCGCGTATCCCGGCGGCCGGCAGGTGCTGCAGACCCGGCCGACAGCGGCGGCCGCCGACGACGACTGGAAGGCCGGCGCCTGGTCGGCCAGCGGCGTCCGCACGCTGCGCGCGTTCAACGCGGTCGAGGGCATCACCGTGATGGGCTGGTACAAGCGCTCGATGGACGCCCCGGCCGCGGGTTTCAACGCGATCGGGCTCACCGGCGTGCTGACCGGCGACTCCGACGGGCACGCCGTCCGGGCGCTGCTCGAACTCATCGACGTCAACGGCACGCTGCGCCTGGTCGCGCTGGGCCGGCGGATCGACGGCGGCAACTCGCAGACGTTCGCGGCCGACGGGGACTGGCAGGTGCTGCTGCCCAAGGACGAGTGGGTGCACCTGGCCGCGACGTTCGACTACACCAGCGGCGCGATGGCGCTGTACCGCAACGGCAAGGCGGTACCGGGCTTCTACACCCGCAACGACGACCCGTGGCTGATCAACGGCCCGGGCCCGCACGTCACCACGGCCACCGATCCGCGCGGGATCAAGATCGGCGGCAGTTTCCCCTGGCAGGGCTCGCCGGACCGCAACCCGTGTGACTGCCGGATGGACGCGCTCATGCTCCTCGACCGCTCGCTGCCGGCGCGCGACGTCGCGAACCAGTACCGCTTCATGACCCGGGGGTAATCATGTACCGCAGGTTCCTGCCCGTCGTTCTGCTACTACTGTCCACAATGGTCGCGTGGCCGTCGCCGGCCCGGGCCGCGGACGGCGCCGTCCACGACCCGGTGCCGACCGAGCCGGTGACCTCGCGGCTCGGGCTGGAGCTCACCGAGTACGCCGTCTTCCCGCAGTCGTTCACCGACCCGCCACTGGTCGACCAGCGGCTCAACCGGATCGCCCGGATCAACACCATCATGGAGGTGCCGGACGGCTCGGGCCGGCGAGCGGTGCCCGACCTGAACGGCAACCTGTACCTCGTCGAGGACGGGGTGCCGCACGTCTACCTCGACGTCGCCGCGACCTTCCAGCCGGAGTTCTTCTCCGGCCGGGGCCTGGGTCAGGGCTTCGGGTACGTCACGTTCCACCCGGACTTCAAGCGCAACGGCCTCTTCTACACCATCCACACCGAAGAGGCGGCCATCACCGCCGACGTGCCGGACTACCGGCAGACCAACGTGCTCTACCACGGCGTCATCAACGAGTGGAAGGCCGCCGACCCGGCCGCGGACACGTTCGCGGGCACCCACCGCGAGGTGCTGCGGATCGGCTTCGGCGGCCAGATCCACGGCATCCAGGAGATCAACTTCAATCCGACCGCCCGGCGCGGCGACGCCGACTACGGCAACCTCTACCTCGCCGTCGGCGACGGCGGCCAGGGCGTCGGCAACACCGACCCGCAGAACCTGGCGATGCCGCACGGCAAGCTGCTGCGCATCGACCCGCTCGGCACCAACGCGCCCAACGGAAAGTACGGCATCCCGCCGTCGAACCCGTTCGCCGGGCAGGCGGGCAGCCTGGGCGAGATCTACGCGTACGGCTTCCGCGACCCGCACCGGTTCAGCTGGGACCGCGGCACCGGCCGGCTGTACCTCGGCCACATCGGCGAGCACGCCATCGAGGCGATCTACGACGTGCGGCCCGGCGACAACTTCGGCTGGAGCGAGCGGGAGGGCGCGTTCGTCTTCGACAGGACCCCCACGACACCCTGCGACCGGATCTTCCCGCTGCCGGCGGACGACGCGGGTTACCAGTACCCGGTCGCCGCGTACGACCACAACCCGGCACCGGGCTGGAACTGCACCTCGGACGTCGGCGTGGCGGTCGCGGGCGGCTTCGTCTACCGCGGCCGGGACGTTCCGGCGCTGCGCGGCAAGTACGTCTTCGGCGACCTGGTCAACGGGTGGGTCCTCTACACCGAGGCCGACGAGATGCGCCGCGGCCGCACCCCGGCGACGATCCACCGGCTGAACCTGTTCGACGCGGCCGGCGTGCCCGTGCGGATGCGGGAGCTGTCGTCGCCCGGCGCGCCCGGCGACCCCAACCGGGTGGACCTGCGCTTCGGCACCGACGCACAGGGCGAGCTCTACATCCTGGCCAAGGCCAACGGGAAGATCTGGAAGGTAACCGGCACCCGCACCTTCGCCGCGGCGGCGCCCGGCACGACGAGGGTCCGCGACACGATGCGCCCGTCCAACTGGGCGCCGGTCACCGAGTCCAAGTGGCGGTTCACCGGCGACCAGGTGATCCTCGCGGAGGCGGGCACGGAGCGGCCCGGGCCACGCCGCCCCTTCGAGTACGCGGTCCTGGCGGCCGGCCCGGTGCTCTCCTCCGTGGAGATCACGGGGAGCGTCCGCCTCGACGAGCCGGTCGAGGTCACCAACCGGGACGTGATCATCGTCTTCGGCTACCGGTCGGACACGGAGTTCTACTACGCACACCTGTCCACCGACAACACGATCTACCCGCACAACGGCATCTTCAAGGTCGACAACGCCGACCGGGAACGCATCGACCACGAGTGGAACGGCCGGTCCCGCGGCGCGAACCCGGCGGTGGTCGACACCCGGTGGCACGACGTGCGACTCCGGCATCTGCCGGACACCGGCGAGATCGCGGTGTACCTGGACGGTTCGAAGGACCCGCTGATGACCGCCCGGGACACGACGTTCGGTTCCGGCCGGGTGGGCTTCGGCTCGTTCGACAACATCGGCCGGCTGCGCGACCTGAAGGTCACCGGCACCCCGGCGGCCTGACCCGGAGGCGGGCCCGGCGCCGCGTTCGCCGGGCCCGCCGGCGGGGCGGCGCCGGACGCCCGGACCGGCTAGGTTGTCCACCATGTCGCCGGACGTCATCGACGAAGCCCTCACCCTGCTCCGCGCCAGGTACATCTTCCCGGAGAAGGCCGAGGCCGCGGCCGCGGCGATCCGGCGCCGCCGGCAGGCCGGGGATTATGCGGGGCTGGACGAGCCGCGGCTCGCCGAGCGGCTCACCGCGGAGCTGTTCGAGGTCTGCGGCGACAAGCACCTGCGGGTCCGGGTGCGCGACGCCGAGCTGCACGCCGCGCTGACCCCGCAGGAGATGACCGCGGCCTACCGGGAGCAGGTGCGGCACGCCAACTACGGCATCGCCCGGGTCGAGCGCCTCGACGGCAACGTCGGCTATCTCGACCTGCGCCAGATCGCCGATGCGTCGGCCGGCGGCCGGGCCATCGCGGCCGCGATGGAGCTGGTGTCGCACACCGAGGCGCTCATCATCGACCTGCGCAGGAACCGCGGCGGTTCGCCGAACGGGGTCACCTTCTGGCTCAGCTACCTGTTCCCCGACGACGAGACGCACCTCAACAGCATCTACGACGGCGAGTCCGGCAACACCCGGCAGTTCTGGAGCCTGGCGTGGCTGCCCGGCGAGCGGTACCTCGACCGGCCCGTCTCCGTGCTGACCAGCGAGGTCACGTTCTCCGCCGGTGAGGAGTTCTGCTACAACCTGCAGGCGCACGGGCGGGCGACGCTGATCGGGCAGACCACCCGCGGCGGCGCCCATCCCACCGAGTTCTTCCCGATCACCCCGACGCTGGAGATCACCGTGCCGGTCGCCCGGTCGGTCAGCCCGGTGACCGGCGGCAACTGGGAGGGCACCGGGGTCGTGCCGGACGTCGAGGTGCCGGCCGGGCAGGCCCTCGCCACGGCGTACCGGCGGGCGCTGGAGCACGTCCTCACGACCTCGGCGCCCGCGTCCGTCCTGGCCGAGGCCCGGTCGGCGCTGAACGACCCGGCGGCGGCCGCCGCGGCCTGAGGGCGCGACGGTTCACTCCGGGTCGTCGTCCGACGGCCGCCAGACCAGCACGGTCGCGTCCGCGCCACCGCTGGCGATCCAGTACCTGCCGTTGGGGCGGGGGAGCACCGTGACCGACCGGGCGCCGCCGACGTGCCCCGTGAACCGGGCGATCTGCACGCCCGAATCGGGGTTCCAGATGCGGACGCTGGCGTCGTCGCCGCCGCTGACGAGCCAGTGCGTGCCATCGGGACGCGGCAGCAGAGCGACCGAACGGACGCCGCCGGCGTGTCCGGTCATCCGGGCGACCTCGACGCACAGGCTGGGATCCCAGATGCGGATGGTGCCGTCGTCGCCGCCGCTGACGAGCCGGTGCGTGCCGTCGGGACGCGGCAGCACCACGATCGAGCACACCCGGCTCCGGTGACCCTCGAGCGCACCCTCCCACGTGCCGTCCACCGGATTGCGCAGGTCGATGGTGCCGGCGTACCCACCGACGGCGATCCAGGGCCTCCCGTCCGGCCGGGGCACGATCGCGAGCGACTCGACGCCGCTGATGGTGTTCGTCAGGCCGCGGCGTGCGTACTCGCCCGTCTCGGCCTCCCGCAGCCGCATCGTGCGATCCGAGCCGCCGGTGACGATCCACGGCCGGCCGTCGATCTGCGACATCACCGCGACCGCCTGTACCCAGCTGCTGTGCCCGCGGAGCTCCTGGATCAGTACGCCGCTGTCCGCCTCCCAGACCCGCACGACGGCGTCGGCTCCGGCGCTGACGATCCAGTGGAAGTCGTCGTGCCGCGGCATCACCGCGATCGCGCCCACCCCGCCGGGGTGCCCGTCCAGCTGATGCACCTGCTCGCCCGTCACCGGATCCCACATCCGGACGGTGCCGTCGGCGCTCCCGCTGACCAGCCAGTGCCCGCCGTCCCAGCGCGGCAGTACGGCCAGGCTCTCGACCTGCGCGGTGTGTCCGGCGAGCCCCGGGAGTTGGGTGTGCGGGCTCCAGATGCGTACCGTCCGGTCGGCGCTGCCGCTGACGATCCGGTGCCGGCCGCCGGAACCCGCCAGCACCGCCACCGACTGGACCCAGTCGCTGTGACCCGTGAACCGCTGCACCTGGTCGCCGGTCTCGGGATCCCACACGCGCACGGTCCGGTCGGTGCTGCCGCTGACGATCCGGTGCCGGCCGTCGGGATTGGGCAGCACGGCGACCGACCACACCCGTCCGGTATGGCCGCGAAGATCACGCAGGTGGGCGCCGGTCCGGCAGTCCCAGACCTGGATCGACCGGTCGCTGCCGGCGGTCACGATCCAGTGCTGGTCGTCCGGGCGCGGCACCACCGCGATCGACTCGACCTCGCCCAGAACGCCGGTCAGCTCGCCGATCCGGGCACCGGAGCCGACGTCCCACAGGTACACGCTGCTGCCGCACACCGCGGCGATCCGGTGCCGCCGGTCGGTGCGGACCACCAGCGCCACCGGCCCGAGCCGGCCGGGGCTGGCGGTCAGCGTGAGGATCTCGCGCCCGGTCTCGAGGTCGCGGATCTCCACGGTCCCGTCGGCCGCGGGACAGGCGAACCAGAAGCTACCGTCCGGCCGGTTGAGCAGGTGGGCGGGCCGGCCGTCGGCGACGAGCCGGGCGGGCCGCAGGTCGTGCTCGGCGCCGGTGTCCGGATCCCAGGCACGCACCAGCGCCCGCTGGTTGCCGAGCACCACCCAGTGTCGCCGGTCGGGACGCGTGAGCACGGCGACCGACTGCCACCAGTCCCCGTGCCCGGTGAACTGGCGCGCCTCTTCGGCGGTGTCCGGGTCCCACAACCGGACCGTGCCGTCGTCGCTCGCGCTGACGATCCAGTCGTTGCCGCCGGCCCGCGGCAGCACCGCGACCGACCCCACCCGGCCGGTGTGACCGGCGAGGGTGCGATGGGTGGTGCCCGACCAGAAGCCCGTCTCGACGACCCAGGGCCAATGCGCGCGCCGGACGACGGACTCGGCGAGGGCGTCCGCCCGCGTCTTGCGGGCCCAGACGTGCAACCACCAGAGCCCGTCGTCACCCCAGTCGTTGGTCGCGGCCTCGAGCGCGGCCGCGGCGGCCAGCCCGGCGGGCGTGGTCAGCTCGTGCCGGTGCCGCAGGATCCGCCACGGAAGGCAGGTGAGCGGGAAGCCCGCGATGCGCATGAGCTCGTCCAGGTACCCGGCGGCCGCCGCGTGTTCGGCAAGCATGAGCCGGGCGTACCCGTCGGCCCTGTCCCAGTCCGGCCGCCCGTCCCGGTCGACGGGTATCAGCCACCGGGTGATGGCCTGATGAGCCGTGCGGCCCGCACGGCTCAGCTCCTCGCCGAGGCCGGCGTCGGTGTGGTCGGCCGGCGCCTTGACGAAGAGATCGCGGAAGCTCTGGTGCCGGACCAGGTAGGTCGGCCGGCCGGGCGGATCGAGGTTGGCGTCCAGGAACGGGCGGGCCGGTCCGTTGAGCCAGGCGCCGATCTCCTTCGGATCGGCGTGCGGGCCGATGATCGCGGCGACCTCGTCGGCGCCGGCGGGCCGCTGCAGCGCGGCCAGGGTCGCCAGCGCGGGCAGTCGCAACCGGTCCCAACGGTCCGGCTCCGCGGGCGTCGTGTCGCCGGCCCAGCGCCGGATCTGCTGGTTGTAGTAGCCGCGCAGGCCGGTGGGGAGGCTGGCGACGTCGGCGGGGGAGCGGATACCCTCGCGGATCTCGTCCAGCACGTAGCGGAGGTAGATCCACACGCCCTTGCAGCGGGCGAGCAGGGTCTCTACGAAGAACTCCGCGGCGACGTCGTGACGTGCCAACGCGTCGTGCAGGGCACGGTCCGCGCCGGTGCCGATGACCCTGGCGGTGAGATAGTCGCGCATGTCGGCCAGGTTGTCGGCGCTCTCGACCGGGATCTCGGTCCAGCCGACGCGGGCGCGATCGGCGAGCGGGTCGAGCGGGATCCCGTGGCGGCTGGTCGCGATGATGAACACGCCCGCGGGCAGGGACTCGGGCACCGGAAGCCCGAGCGGAATGCCGGTGTCGACGGCCGGCCGGTCCCGCTCCGCCTCGTCCAGGCCGTCGACGACCAGGATCAGCGGCCGGCCCGGGCGGACGCGGTCGCGTTCACGCGCGGCGGCGTCGAGCACGTCGGCCAGCCAGCGCGGATTCTCCGCCGCCACCGGGAAGAGGCTTCCGGGCGCGAGCTGGCGCTCGAGTCCCCAGCCCATGATGATCTGCGCGGCCAGGCTCTTGCGGCCGGCCACCGGGTCGCGCTCGCCCGGGCGCACGAAGTAGGCGGGGTACCCGCGGGTCCACATGAGGTGGGCGGCGAGGGTGCTCTTGCCCACCCCGGCCTCGCCGAGCAGGACCACGTAGCCGTAGTTGTGGCTCGCGACGAATCCGTCGATCTCGGCGATGAGCTGGCGGCGGCCGCGGAAGTTGGCGAGGTCGAGCCGTTCGAACACGTTGCGGCACAACCAGTCCGGGGTGTGCACCGCCTGGTGGAGCCAGTCGGGCCGGCCCTCGACCGAGACGAAGGTCGGGCAGTTGACCACGGTCCCGTTCACGTCCCGCCCCACGAAGGCCGCGCCCGGCGCCAGCCACGCCGCCGCGCCCGCCGGGTCCGGCGGATCAGCCGGCCGGACCTCGCGGGGCGACCGAGCGGACCGGGAGGGCGACCACCACCTCCTCACGCGGAAGGGCTCGGCGCATCGCCGGCGTCGGTGGTGACGTCGCCGGAGATCCCGCCGTCGGCGGAGACGCCGCCGGGCCCGATCCACCGGCGCCATCGCGCCGGGCGCGGGGGCTCGTGACGGGCGCCGGAGTCACCGCCGGTGAGTCTGACCCTGGTGCGGACCGTGCCGGTGATGTCCCGGCCCGCGTGTACCCCGCCGGGACCGACGTAGACCGGCCCGGGATCTTGTGCCGGACGCCGACCGGGCGACGCACCCGCCAGGCGTATCGCGAGAGTCGCCGCGGCGAGGGTGGCGACGGCGTCGGCGACCCACCAGTACCAGCCGCCGTGGAGCTCATTGGTCAGCGCGCCGGTGACCGTCGCCATGACGACGAGGACCCCGGCGCCCCAGGCTGAGCCGCGTGCCGACACTCGGCATCACCTTCCTTCCCGCGCCGCAAAGTCTAGAAAGGATCGTCGTGCGGCAGCTAGGAGCCGATCGGCCACCGATACCCGTACGGGTGACCTTCCCGCGCTGGTGCCGGACACCCCCTGGAGGAGGTCAGTGTGCCTGGAAATGGTGAAAGAACCAGACCGACAGGTCTGCTAGAACCAGACTGTTCAGTCTGGTACGACGAAAGGCGCGCCATCATGACCACGTCATTGCCGCAGTCGTCCGGGCGCCCGGTTGTCACCGACGGTGGCCTGGAGACCGACCTCATCTACCATCACGGCGTCGACCTGCCGTACTTCGCCGCCTTCCCGCTCCTCGATGACGAGCGCGGCCGGGAGCTGCTGCTGCGCTACTACAACGAGTACGTCGACATCGCCCGGCGGGCCGGCGCCGGTCTGCAACTGGAGACCCCGACCTACAAGGCCAACCCGGACTGGGGCGACCGGCTCGGCTACACCACCGGCGACCTACGCCGGGTCAACCGTGACGCCGTGGTCCTGCTGCAGCGGCTGCGCGACCGGGCCGGAGTCGAGACGCTGCTGATCAGCGGCAATCTCGGGCCGCGCGGCGACGGCTACGTGGCCGGCGACACGGTCGACCCGGACGAGGCGGCCGCGTACCACGCGCCGCAGATCGAGGCGTTCGCCGACGCCGGCGCCGATCTGGTCACCGCCCTCACCCTGACCGGCACCGGGGAGGCGGTCGGAATCGTCCGCGCGGCACGGGCCGCCGGGCTGCCGGTGGCCGTGTCGTTCACGGTCGAGGTCGACGGGCGGCTTCCGGACGGCACCTCGCTGGCGGCGGCCGTCACCACGGTGGACGCCGAGGGCCGACCCGACTACTTCATGGTCAACTGTGCCCACCCCACCCACATCGCGCCCGGGCTGACCGGCGGTGGCGACTGGCGCACGCGTATCGTCGGGCTCCGCGCGAACGCGTCGGTCCTCAGCCACGCGGAGCTCGACGCCGCCGATGAGCTGGACGAGGGCGACCCGGTCCAGCTCGCCCGAGCCCAGGACGCACTGCGGCCGCACCTGCCGAGCCTCGCCCTGATCGGCGGCTGCTGCGGCACCGACGCGCGCCACGTGGCCGCCATGTGGGGTGTCGCACCGGCCGGCTGATCGCCGTCGAGCGTCGGCCGACCTCTGTCATGGCTGAGCCGGAGGGTGCCAGTCGGTAAAGCGGGCCATGGAGCGCAACGCCAGCCGCGGCGGTGTCAGGCGCATGACGGCGTTGCGGGCGGCCACCGCGATCGGGTTCTCGAGTTGCTGGCCGAAGCGGCCGATCATCCGCGAGGCCTTCGCCACCTGTTGACTGCGGGGGCGGCGTCGGGCGTCGTAGGCGGCGAGCCCCGCTGGCCCGCCGGCGACGGCGGCCAGTACGACGGCGTCTTCCAGAGCCTGGTTGGCGCCCTGACCGAGGCTCGGCGTCATCGCGTGCGCGGCGTCGCCGAGGAGCGCGACGCGACCGAGGACGTACGTCGGGAGCGGCTCGTCGAGGCACGCCAGGTCGTCGCGCAGCACGGTGTCGGTGGCCGCGACAAGGGCGGGGATCGGGTCGTGCCAGCTGCCGAACCTGGCCAGGACCGAGGCTCTCTCGTCCCCGGCCGGCCTGCCGGGGACGGCGTTGACGGCGGCGAACCAGTAGACCCGGCCGTCCACCAGGGGCACGATGCCGAACTCGGCGCCCCGGTCCCAGGTGATCGCGGCGGCGAGGTCACCGTCCCAGACCTGCGTCACCCCGCGCCAGGCCCGCACGCCGATGTGCACCGGGCCGGCGGCGGCCGGCCACATCAGCCGGCGCACCGTGCTGTGGATGCCGTCCGCGCCGACCACGAGGTCGGCTGCGATCCGGGCCGGTCCGGCCGGGCCGTCGTAGTCGACCAGGCCGTCCGCGGTTACGGCGGTGACCCGCGCGCCGGTCACCACCGTGTCGTCCGGCAGCGCGCCGAGCAGCATTTCGTGCAGGTCGGCGCGGTGGACGCCGATCGCGGACGTCCCGAGCACCCGTTCCAGGTCGCCCGCCGCGATGCGGGCCAGCCATCGGCCGTCCGGCCGGCGGGTGCCGCCGGACCCGCCGGGGCGGCCCTGCAGCTGCACGGCCGCGGCGAGGCCGAGCGCGTCGAGACAGCGCATGCCGTTCGCCTGCAGCACCAGGCCCGCTCCGACCGGCCGGAAGACCGTGACCCGCTCGAGCACCGTCACGTCCCAGCCCGCGCGGCGCAGGCCGATCGCGGCGCTCAGTCCGCCGATGCCGGCACCGACCACCACTGCCGTCCGCGCCATTCCCGCTCCTTCTACAAACGTAGAGGGCCATACTACAGCTGTAGAGAACCGCCTCGCGTGCGGGATGGCTTGCCAGGCATGGTCAGGTGCGAACCTGGGGGATGCCGTCCACGCCGTAGAGCACCGCCTGGTCGGGGTGCACCCGCGGGCAGGCGACGCCGGCGTGTTCGAGCGCGGCCCCGCTGAGGATCCGGCCGCCGCCGTCCTCGCCCCACCAGGGCGGGGGGACCAGCCCGGACGGCCCCGGGCCGACCAGCAGCGGCCGGATCCGGTATCGGCGGTCGGGGTCGAGGCCGCGCAACCGCAGCCGTACGGCCGGGTCGGGTGCGATGCTGTCCGTGATCGCCATCGCGAACAGGGCCCGGGAGCGGTCCGGCGCGACGACGCCGTGCACGAGGATGCGGTCGCCGTAGCCGTCCATCCGGACGATGTCGCCGCCGAGCAGCAGGTCGCGCCGCTGCCGGTAGAAGGCGATCCACTCGCTCAGCTCGGCCGTCTCGGCGGGGGTGGCCTCGGCGAGGTCCCACTCGATGCCGAGGTGCCCGAACACCGCGGTGGCCGCCCGGAAGCCGAGGTCGTGGCGGCGGCCGGTGACGTGCGAGCGGCCCGACGCGATGTGCGAGCCGAGGTACTCGGGCGCGACGAGCTGGGCGGTCCAGCGCAGCATCCGCTGTCGGTCGTGCGGGTCGATGTTGTCGGAGACCCAGACCCGGTCGGCCCGCTCGAGCACGCCGAGGTCGACCCGGGCGCCGCCGGAGGAGCACGACTCGATCTCGAGGCCGGGGTGTGCGGCGCGGATCTCGTCCAGCAGCCGGTAGAACGCCAGCGTCTGCGCGTGCACGCCGGGCCGGCCGCGGTCGGTCCGGTTGCCGGCCTCGACCAGGTCGCGGTTGTGGTCCCACTTCAGATAGCCGATGGGGTATTCGCCGAGGACGGCGAGGATCTGCGCCTTGACGTGCTCGTACGCCTCCGGGATGCCGAGGTTGAGCACCTGCTGGTTGCGCGACTCGAGCGGCGGCTCCGGGCGCGCCGCCATGATCCACTCGGGATGCTCCCGGGCCAGGTCCGAGTCCGGGTTGACCATCTCCGGCTCGAACCAGAGCCCGAACTGCATGCCCAGCGCGCGCACCCGGTCGACCAGCGGGTGCAGGCCCGCCGGCCAGACGTCGGGCGAGACCACCCAGTCGCCGAGGCCGGACGTGTCGTCGCGGCGCGAGCCGAACCAGCCGTCGTCCAGCACGTACCGCTCGACGCCGACGGCCGCGGCCCGCTCGGCCAGGTCGATCAGCCGGTCGGCGTCGTGGTCGAAGTAGACGGCCTCCCAGACGTTGAGGGTGACCGGGCGGTCGGCGGAGACCCGCGGTTCGCGGGCGCGCAGGTGCCGGTGGAAGCGCCGGGCGATCTCGTCGAGGCCGTCGCCGTACGCGGCGTAGACCCACGGGCTGGCGTAGCTCTCGCCGGTCGCCAGGCGGATCTCGCCGGGCAGGAGCAGCTCGCCGCCGCCGATCAGGCGCTCGCCGGTGTGCACCCGCTCGGCGTAGTGGATGTGGTTGCCGCTCCACGCGGTGTGCACCGCCCACACCCGGCCGGAGCCGAAGCCGAACCCCGCCGTGCCGGCGTGCAGCAGGTGCGCGCCGTCCGCGCCGGTCCGGCCCCTGCGGTTCTCCCGCAGGTGGGTGCCGGCCGGGAACGGGCCGCGCTGGGGTACCCGCTCCTGGTTGTGCCGGCCGGTGAAGTCGAGCAGTTCGGTGGCGTCGGACGGCACCGGAAAGGAGAGCACCAGATCGTCGACCGCGTACGTCTCGTCGGTGAGGTTGCGGACCGCCGCCCGGGCCCGCAGCAGGCCGGCCGGGAGCAGTTCGAGGACGATGCGCAGCTCCAGGCGGGCGGAGTCGTCCACGGCACGCACCTCGAGGCCGCCGGCGCCGCCGGCGTGGAAGCCGCAGACCGGTTCGCCGCCGACCGTGACGGAGGTGGAGCGGAACGCGGGCGACCAGCCGGCACCCGCGAACGAGCCGCTGAGGCCGGGGCGGCCGGTCCAGCCGGTGCGGTGCTCCGGCACCAGGGCGATCCGGGGCCGCGGCTCCGGATCGTTGGAGCCGGCGACGCTCACCGCGGTCGCGGCGAGGGCCTCGGCCTGCGCCGCGTCGAGGGTGGCCACCGCCGGGCCCCAGTAGAGGATCGCCGGAAGCCGGCCCTCGCTCGCGTCGACCAGGACGGTCACCCCCGCGGCCGTCAGGGCGACGATCGAACCCTCGGTGCCGAGCCGCATCCGAACTCCCCGACGTCGAGGGGTGCTAAATCGATCTATCGACTATGGATTCGGAGATTCCGGGTGTCAAGGCGCACCGTGTCACCCGAACGGGCGGCGGCCGCCTCAGGCGGTCAGGCTCGGCGCCGTCACTTCCCCGCCCGGCCGGCCGGCGGCCTGCTCACGCGCCCAGGCGGTCAGCGCGGCGACGGGCACGCCGTACGGCGGCGTCGCGGCGTACGGCTCGATCCGGTCCGCGGCCCGCAGCAGCAGCCGGGCGGCGCCGGTGGTGTTGCCCCGCCGCGCGTGTGTCAGGCCGACGCAGAGCTGGGCCAGGCCCTGCCAGAGGTCGCGCTCGTTCTCCGGCGCGGCCTTCCACGCGGCCTCGAGCACCTCGTGCGCGTGGAACGGGCGCCCGGCCGCGAGCAGCCGCTCGGCCTCCCGCAACGCCTCGGCGGGCGGCAGGATCAGGTCGTCCGGGGTGGTCGGCACGCCCTCGGCGCCGTGCGGCAGCGGCCGGCCGAGGCCGTCGCGCGGCCGGGCGTTGCGCGGCCGCCCGGCGGCGTCACGATCACGCGGAGGGCTCGGCATCCGGTCATCATCGCACCTGGTCACCCAGGCGCTCGCGCAGCCACCCGTGGAAGGTCGCGAGGTGATGCTCGCTCGGCACCAGGACGCCGCCGTCCGCGTACGCGCGCGACGACATCGCCGGCTGGCAGCGTTCGCAGGCCTCGAAGTCCTGGCGGTTGACCCGGTCGAACAGCTCGACCGAGTTGGTCAGGTCGCGCCCCTGCGCGACCACCTCCGGCAGGTAGAGCCAGTCACACTCCACCACCGTGCGGTCGCTCGCCACCGGGTACATGCGGTGCAGGATCACGTGGTCGGGTACCAGGTTGAGGAAGACCTGCGGCTTGATCGTCACCGCGAAGTAGCGCCGGTCCTGCTCCCGGGCGAGGCCCGCGATCGCGGTCACGCCCGCGCCGCCGTCGACGGTGAAGCCCTCGATGCCGGGCCCGAACTCGGCGCCGTGGCCCACGTAGTACTGGGCCGCGTAGCCGCCCGCGAACTCCGGCAGCACGTGCACCAGCTCGGGATGGATGGTGGCGCAGTGGTAGCACTCCATGAAGTTCTCGATGATGAGCTTCCAATTGGCCCGCACGTCGTAGCGGATCCGCCGGCCGACCGTCAGGTCCTCGATGCCGTAGCGCTCGAGCGCCGCGAGGTCGCCGAGCCGCTCCTCGCAGGCGCCCTGCACGGTCTCGGCGAACGACGGCGGCGTCGCTGCCAGGCAGACCCAGACGTAGCCCAGCCACTCCCGGACGTGCACCGGGCGCAGGCCGTACTCGACCCGGTCGATGTCGGGCATCCTCACCAGGTTCGGCGCCGCCACCAGCCGGCCGTCGAGGTCGTAGGACCAGGCGTGGTACATGCAGCGGAAGGTCCGCTTCACCGCGCCCTCGTCGTCGGCGCACAGCATCGCGCCGCGGTGCCGGCAGATGTTGAGGAACGCGCGCGCCTCGCCGGCGGCGTTGCGGGTCACCAGGACGCTCTCCCGGCCGACCTGCACGGTGCGATACCGGCCCGCGGCGGCGATGTCCGCCCCGCGCACGGCGCAGAACCACATCGTCTCGAAGATCCGCTCCTGCTCGGCCGCGAACACGGCCGGATCGGTGTAGTAGGCGCCCGGAAGCGTCGGCAGCAGGCTGGTCATGAGGTCACCCCGGACAGGCGGCTCGGGTCGAACAGGCCGATCGGATGGCGGGTGGTTCCGGTGGTGGCCAGGTCGGCGAGGATCTCGCCGACCACGGGGACGAACTTGAAGCCGTGCCCGGAGAAGCCGCACGCGACGATGACCGCGTCGTGCGCCGGGTGCGGGGCGATCACGAAGTGCTCGTCCGGGGTGTTGCTGTATAGGCAGGTCTTGGCGCGTAGGAAGGTGCCGGGAAGGTCGGGCAGGTTGCGCCGGGTCCGGTCCGCCATCGTGCGGATCTCGTCGTCGTGCACCTCGCGGTCGATGGTCTCCGGGGTGGTGACCACGCCGCGGCGGAAGAACGCCACCTTCGCGCCGCCGTCCGGGCCGTCGATCGCCGGGAAGCCGTAGATCTGGGTGCCGGTCGCGTCCTCCCAGATGTAGATGGGGTGCCGCTCGGGCACGAACGGGCCGACCCCGCCGGTCGGCTGGAACCAGTACTGCACCTGTCGTTCGATCGTGAACGGCACGCCTAGGTCCGCCAGCAGCTGCGGCGCCCACGGGCCGGGGGTGACTACCAGCCGGCCTGCCTCGTAGGAGCCGGCGCCGGTGCGCACCCGCACGCCGCCGCCCGGCAGCGTGTCCCAGCTCGTCATCGGCTCGTCGAAGTGCAGGTCGGCGCCCGCGCGGGCGGCCAGCGCCAGGTGCGCCGAGACGGTGGCCTCCGGCCGCACGAAACCGGCCCTGGCTTCGAAGAGGGCGACCTCGTCCGGCTCCGGGTTCAGCGTCGGGAAGCGGCGCCGCAGCTCGGCGGCGTCGAGCATCTCGTGCTCGAGGCCCCACCGCTCGGCGCTGGTCCGGCTGCCGGAGACCGTCAGGCTCTCCGGCCGGCCGACCATCACGCCGCCGGTCAGGGTGATCACGTCCCGGCCCGAGTCGCGGGCCAGCCCGTCGAACAGCTCGTACGCCCGCAGCAGCAGCGGCACGTACTCCGGGCTCTCGAAGTAGGACTGCCGGGTGATCCGCGAGCCGCCGTGGCTGGCGCCGCGGTCGTGGGCCGGGCCGAACCTCTCCAGACCGAGCACCCGTACGCCCCGGGCGGCCAGGTGGTACGCGGCCGCGCTGCCCATGCCGCCGAGTCCCACCACGATGACGTCATAAACACCCACGAGGACTCCTAACGCCGGATGCGTTCATGTTTCGGGTCGAACAGCGGCTCGGCCGCCACGGTGGCGTTCAGCATCCGGTCGAAGTAGCCGACCTGGACGGCCGTGCCCGGCACCGCGACGGCCGCGGGCAGCCAGGCGTACGCGATCGGCGCGCCGACGGTGTGCCCGTACGCGGCGCTGGTGACGTACCCGACGGGCTCGCCGCCCGCGTAGACCGGCTCCCGGCCCATCGGCACGCAGCCCTCGTCGGCGAGCACCACGCAGGTCAGCAGCCGCTCGGGGTCGACCCGCCCCAGCAGCGCGGATCGGCCGGTGAAGTCGCCGGCGTCCAGCCGCACCGCGAAGCCCAGCCCGGCGGAGTACGGGTCGTCCTCGGCCGTCATGTCCGTGCCCCAGGCCCGGTAGCCCTTCTCCAGCCGCAGGCTGTTGAACGCGGCCCGGCCCCCGGCCACGATCCCGAGCCGCTCGCCGGCCTCCCAGAGCGTGTCCCACAGCTTCGGGCCGAGTTCGGCGCTCGCGTAGACCTCCCAACCCAGCTCGCCGACGTAGGAGAGCCGCAGCATGGTCACCGGCACCGGACCGAGGTGCGCCCGGCGGGCCTTGAAGTAGCCGAACGCGGAGTGCGAGACGTCGATGTCGGCCAGCGGCGCGATCAGGTCCCGGGCCAGCGGCCCCCAGACGCCGAGGCCGCAGGTGCCGCCGGTGATGTCGCGGACGGTGACCCCGGCCGGCCGGTGCCGCAGCAGCCAGTCCAGGTCCAGGGGGCCGTTGACGCCGAGCTGGAACCGGTCCTCGGCGAGGCGGGCGACGGTCACGTCGCTGCGGATGCCGCCGGCCGCGTCCAGCAGCAGGGTGTACACCACCGTCCCGACCGGGCGGTCGACGTCGCTGCTGGTCAGCCCCTGCAGGAAGGAGACCGGGCCGGTCACCTCGAGGCGGGTCAGCGGGGTCATGTCGTACAGGGCGACGCCCTCGCGGGTGGCCCGGGCCTCGGCGGCGGCGATCGGCGACCAGTGCCGCGACGACCAGTCGTCACGCTCTACCTTGGTGCGCGGCAGCCCCGCGTTCGCCTCGAACCACAGCGGACGCTCCCAGCCCGCCGCCTCGCCGAAGACGGCGCCCAGAGCGACCTGCCGGGCGTGGAACGGGCTGACCCGCACGTCGCGGATCGAGGGCGGGTCGAGCGGATGGATGATGTCGTACACCTCGACGAAGCTGCGGATCGAGCGCTCCCTGACGTAGTTCGGGGAGAGCTGGCTGGGGTCGAAGCGGTTCAGGTCGCACTCGTGCAGGTCGACGCCGGGCCGCCCGTCGACCAGCCACTGTGCCAGCGCCCGGGCGACACCGGCGGAGTGCGTCACCCAGACCGCCTCGGCCGTCCAGAAGCCGCGCACGTCGCGCGCCTCGCCGATCAGCGGGAAGCCGTCCGCGGTGAACGAGAAGACGCCGTTGAACCCCTCCCGCGGCCGCGTCGCGGCCAGCACGGGCAGCAGCTCGGCGGCCGCCGCCCAGGACTCGTCGAAGTCACCGGGGGTGAACGGCAGCATGGACGGCTGTTCGCCGGTGGAGAGGTCGTCGAGGCCGACCGGCATCGGCCGGTGCAGGTACGAGCCGATGCCGAGCCGGTCGCCGTGACCGCGAAAGTACAGATCCCGGTCCTGGTGCCGCAGGATCGGCTCCGGCGGCGCGGCGTCCAGGGCGCCGGTGCGGACGTACTGGTGTGCCATCGGCAGCAGCGGGACGCCGACGCCCGCGAGCGCGCCCACCGCCGGGCCCCAGAAGCCGGCGCAGCTGACCACCACGTCCGCCGGATAGAAGGCGTCGTCCGTGCGTACCCCGGTGACGCGGCCGTCGCGCTGCTCGATCGCCACGACGCGCTGGTGCGCCAGGAAGCGTGCGCCGCGGGCGGTGGCCCGGCGGGCCTGCGCCTCCCCGGCGTCGACCGCCCGGGCCAGGCCGTCGCCCGGCACGTGCAGCCCGCCGAGCACGTCGCCGAGCAGCGGGTACAGCTCCCGGCAGGCGTCGGGGCCCAGCACCTCGGCTCCGACGCCCCAGGAGGTGGCGTAGCCGTGCCGGCGGTGCAGTTCGCGCAGCCGCTCGCCGGTGGTCGCCACCTCGAGGCTGCCGACCGTGTCGAAGCAGCCCAGCTCGGTCAGCTTGGCCACGGTGTAGCTGGCGAACGCGGTCATCGTCCGCGACGGGTTGGTCTGGAACACCAGGCCAGGCGCGTGCGAGCTGGACCCGCCGGTGGCGAAGAGCGGGCCCTGCTCGAGCACGGTGACGTCGGTGCGGCCGCGCTGGGTGAGCTCGTCGGCCAGCGAACAGCCGACGATCCCCGCCCCGATGATGACTACCGTCACGGAATCCACGGCTTCCAGGTGGCCTCGTGCTCCTTGGCCCACTTCTCGCCGGCTGCTTCGGCGGTCATGCCCTGGTTGGTGATGTAGTCGGAGACGAGGTTCTGGTCCTCGTTGGTCCATTGGAAGTTCTTGATGAGTTGGTAGGCGGTGTTGTTGGTGTCGGCGAACTTCTTGCTGGCGATCTTGTCGAGGGTGTAGTCGGGGTAGTCGCAGGCGATCTTCTTGGGGTCGGCGTCGCAGCCGGTGGTGTAGGCGGGGAGTCTGACGCGGGCGTACTTCTCCTTGGCGAACAGCCACTGGGGTTCGTAGAAGTAGAAGAGCAGTGGTTTGGTCTGTGCGGTGGCTTGTTGGGCGGCC